>NZ_JBFUHM010000001.1:0-289204 GCF_056402395.1 Peribacillus sp. P4_B1 | reverse complement strand
CGACTCAGGGCAAAAGTGTTTACCTAAAAGATAAGACAAAGTTGATTGGAACGGAAGGTACGAGACTCCTGCGGGAAAAGCGCGTCTAGGGGAGACCCCGCAGGCGAAAGCCGAGGAGGCTCCCCGACCGCCCGCGGAAAGCGAGTGCCTGGAGTGGAAATCAACGGCCAAATTGTACAACTCATAAAAAATAGACAAACTCGATTTTCCTCGAGTTTGTCTACAGTCTGAGACCTTTCCATCGAGGAAAGGTTTTTTGCGTTGTTTGCAGGAATCAAAGGTAAAATGTTGAAGTTTACCTATAAGTGAGTTTTTAACCGTTTTAATATACAGTATATGCATAATTTGAACCCTTACTTGCTGGAACTCCGTCGAATGAAGTTTAAATCATTAGTAAAGGAGGTGGAAAAAATGAACAAATATACTGGAAGGATCATTGTCCCTGCCCTATTCTTCATATTGATATTGCCCTATTTAGGATGGTTGGGCCATGAAGAACGCAGGTTTTCCGCCTTTGCAGGAATATATTTACTCGCCATTCTATCCATTGCTTGGTGTTTGGGTGCTATCTATGATAATAAACGGAAAACGATAGCTATATTGCAAGATAGCGAAGGACGTTATCGCATCTTCTCCAAGTACTCCAAAGAATTGGTCAATAGCTTCAATGAGGTTATTTTTCAAACGGATGATAAAGGAAAATGGTTGTATTTAAACCCAGCATGGAAATCGATGAGTGGTGCGACGGTGAACGAATCACTTGGGCTTCACTTTTCTAAACATATGGATATGACTTCTTATCAGGACGTATTAAAGGCCTTTGCGGAATCCTTTCATCAAGGAAATAAATATTTTCGAGTGGACATTAAACTGAATGCGAAAAAAGGGACCAGTTGGGTTGAAGCATTCGTTAAACTAATTTACGATGACGCAGGGAAATTCATAGGGACGGCAGGCATATTATCGGAAATTAATGAACGTAAACATGCAGAAGAAAAGCTTGTTAGCCTAAACGAACATTTGGCAATCACATCAAGCAAGTTATCAACGGCTGCACAACTTGCGGCAGGGATTGCACATGAGGTCAGGAATCCGATGACAGCCATAATGGGGTTTGTAAAGTTGATTAAAGATGGCGGTGCTGATAAAGATGAATATTATGATATTATTTTTTCGGAAATAAATCGAATCGAGCAAGTCCTGAATGAACTTTTGCTGCTTTCGAAACCCGCGGAGGCGGTTTTTCTTGAGAAGGATTTAAAAGAAAGCTGTAACCATGTCGTTACACTGTTGGAGACAAATGCCGTATTGAACAATATTCAAATTCATAAAAATTACGATACAGAACCCATTTTTATTTACTTTGATGAAAACCAAATCAAGCAAGTATTAATAAACATGATAAAAAATTCCATAGAATCGATGCCGAATGGCGGAAATATTTTTGTGAGCGTAAACGAAAAAAATGGGGAAGTTTTTTTGAGCATTTTGGATGAAGGGGAGGGTATCCCGGAAAACTCCCTTCAAAAAGTAGGAGAACCATTTTTCACTACAAAAACATCAGGAACGGGATTGGGTCTTTCCGTTTGTTTTAGAATCATCGAAAAGCACGGCGGAAAAGTGTTCATAACAAGCGAACTGAAAAAAGGTACGAAAATCGTTTGTGTATTCCCCGCAGTCCTACCAAGTGATTATAACGGGAACGAAAATGTCCAGATAACGGGACAAGAACGACATGAAAATATATAATTCGATCGTTATAAAAGTCAGAATATTTCGTGTACTAAAACGGTAATAACATACTAACCGGTTAGTCAGTTTTAAAGGAGGAATTCAATTTGCAAATTGAACATGATCAAGGGGTGCAAAATCTGGAAAAGAAGTTAACGGAATTCATGGAAAAGTACGTATTCCAAAATGAATCCGTATATCAAAAAAGCAGCTAGATTCACAGAAGAGCCGATGAGTGATATACCGCCGCTTTTATCTGAATTAACGGCAAAAGCAAATTGTGGAATTTATTTTTACCTTATCGCAAATATGGAGCAGGTTTAACAAATCTAGAATATGCCCCGCTTTGTGAAATCATGGGAAGGACGATGATAGGACCTGGAATCTTCAATTGTAACGCGCCGGACACCGGTAATATGGAAGTATTGGTGAGATACGGTTCCGATGAACATAAAGATCGCTGGCTGAAGCCATTGCTTGCCAAGGAAATACGCTCATGCTTCTCGCTAACAGAACCAGTAGTGGCGTCTTCGATGCTACCAATGTAGAGTGCAGTCTTGAAAAGGCAGGTAATGATATGTCATAAACGGCCGGAAATGGTGCCCTTCAGGAGCAGGAGAGCCCCGATGCGAGATTGCCATCGTTATGGGTAAGACAGATCCTGAAGCGTCCAAGCATGATCAACAGTCAATGATTCTTGTACAGCTGGACACACCGGTTTTCAAAATCGAGGGAATGCTCCCCTGTTTGGTTATAATCATGCTCCGCATGGCCATGCGGAAATCAATTTTGCAAAGGTGAGGGTCCTGGCAACGAATATACTATGGTGAGAAGGTAAAGAGTTTGCGATTGCCCAAGGAAGACTCGGGCCTGGAAGGATACACCACTGCATGAGGCTGATCGGTGCTGCTGAAAGAGCACTTGAAGAATTATGTAAGCGCATTCAAACCCGTGACGTTTGGTAAACCTTTGGCGAGGCAAGGTGTGATCATGGAATGGGTTGCCGATTCACGGATTGAAATCGAACAAGCAAGGCTTCTTACTTTATAGGCTGTATGTGATGGATACTGTCGGGAACAAGGGAGAGAAGGCGGGAGATAGCCATGAAAAAAGTGGTGGCACCAACTAGGGCATTAAAAGTGCTGGACAGGGCAATTCAAGGGTTTGGAGCTGCAGGGATTTCAACGATTTACCGTTTGCTGCACATTGGGCAAATGCACGGACGTTGAGGCTTGCTGATGGTCCTGATGAACCGTTCACAAGTAGCTAAAATAGAACTTCGAAAATAAAAGCATGAGGTGAAGGTATAAAAGGTACCGGCCTATTCAATTTAACTGGAAAGACGGCGATCATAACTGGTGGAGGGATGGGATTGGGAGTACAAATAGCGACCTGATTTGTCGATGCAGGGGTGAATGTCGTGCTTTGTTCAAGGAAGAAGGAAGCATGCGGTGAAGTTGCTCGCAAATTGAAAAACTTGGAGGCAGGGCGCTGTCCTTCAAGTGTGATATCACAAATCCGTCAGATGTACAGGAAGTGGTTAACGAAACTTACCGGGGATTCGGTGCCATTGACATTTTAGTGAACAATAGCGGGGCATCCTTGGGGCTCTGGCCGTCGACATGTCCCTTGAAGCCTGGCAGAAGGTGATGAATGTCAATGTAACCGGAACTTTTATCATGAGCCAGACTGTAGGAAGGATCAGGAAGGCTATGGTCTTACGGAAGCTTCGCCAACTACGTATTGCAACCCGGTATTTGCTGAAAGGAAGCATGGGAGTGCCGGGATCGGAATCCCTTCGACAGAATATAAAGTGATGGATCTAGAATACGGGACTAAAGAAGTGGCCCCAGGCGAAATGGGGGAATTGGTCATCAAAGGACCTCAAGTGATGAAGGGTTACTGGAATATGCCAGAGGAAACGGCGGTGACTCTTAGGGATGGTTGGCTTTATACGGGTGATATCGCCAAAGTTGATGAAGAAGGGTTTGACAGGAAAAAAGATTTGATCATTGCAAGTGGGTATAATATCTACCCGCGTGATGTCGAGGAAGTCCTCTATGAACATCCTGCTGTCCAGGAAGCGGTTGTCTTTGGAGTTCCAGATGCTTACCGAGGGGAGTCGGTAAAAGCAGTGCTTGTACTTAAAAATAATAAAAAGGCAAGTGAACGGGAAATCATCGAGTACTGCCGTACAAATCTATCGGCTTATAAAGTTCTGCTTTTCGTTGAATTTCGTGAGGAGTTACCAACAACAAATGTCGGAAGATTTTAAGGCGTGCTTTAAGGGAGGAAATTTCCAAGAAATAAGAAGGCTTTGATAGTGCGGAGCGTATGATATCAATTCAGCTGAATTTTTACAGATTGCGAGGATGCTTACATGAAAGAAAAAATGACAGAACATAGCATGCGCTTATTCGAAAAGAAGGGCTTTAGTGAAACTTCGATTTCTGATATCGTCGAATCGGTTGGAGTGACAAAGGGAACATTTTATTATTACTTTAAGAGCAAAGAGCAGTTGCTTATGGATATTCATATTGCGTATATAGACGAGTTGCTTAGTGAGCAGGAAATCATCATTTCGGATACTAGGAAAAACTGTAAGGAAAAGCTTTTCGTTATGGTATATATGCTTTTAAAAAGCATCAAAACAAAAAAATCAAGCGCCACGGTCTTTTTCCGTGAAATGAAAAATCTAAGTGACGAAAAACTTGCACAAATCCTTCCTAAGCGGGATGAGTTCCGTAATAAAATCAAACAGGTGCTGGTGGAAGGCATCGAGAGCGGAGAACTACGTTCCAACCTTGATGCATCCATCATCTCTTTTGCTATTTTGGGTGTGGCCAATTGGAGCTATCATTGGTTCGACTCTGAAGTTGAAAAAAACGAACAGGAAGTTGCAGACATTTTTATGGGGATGATTCTACAGGGCATTGAAGCTTGACCAGGCTACATACCTACAAGTTAAATGAGAATAAGGGGTATATACCGGATGAGCTATACACCCCTTGGTTGTTAACAAGGATTTCACTTGTACCATTGACCCTTCAAGAATCACTCAATCCGAATCAATGCTAACATCTTTATCAGGATGCATAAAAGAAGGCTGCGGCGTTCTTTTAGCCTCTAACAGTTCACGGTTTTCAGTTGAATTCCAGCCTATATCATTGGTGGGGTGTATCCAGTCGTCTCCAGCCATGATTTCCGGGTCTGTATCTTCGCTCCAATTTTCGAGTGGTGAGTTTTCTGATGCATATTTACTGTCGCCAATGACGACTCCATAATCATTGACAAATGGAGCTCGTGGTTTTATGCCGGTCCCTTTATAGCTTGGTGCGTTAATTTGGTGGGGTTGTGTATCATCGATAATTGGTGAATCCAATTTCTTTTTCATCTAGAATCTCCCTTTCCGTTTTACGGTTATTTTTTCTCGTCTGTCCCTATAATATCCCTGAATAATTTTCGGCAGTTTTACCCCATTCTAAAACGTAAACTATATTAAAAAGGGTGGATGAAAATGAAACGGAAAGCTAATGTAGATGGTGCTGTCAAAGCAAGTAAAACGCCAAAAAGAAACCAAGCTGAAAACGAGTTTTCCAATGAGTTCGCATTAGAGGAAAACCCAATAAAAGGTGCCAACCGCAATTCAAAGCAAGGCAGAAAAGGAAGAAGTTAATGGAAAAAGAAAAACGGAACTCCCAGGAAAAGGTGGGGGAACATGTACGAACTGAATTTGGAATCGAATTCAGTGGCGATATGAACGCAACCAAAATTTATGAAATATTAGCAAAAGAAAATAAAAAACGTGATAATAAATAAGGACGGACCCATTTTGGGTCCGCCCTTAATCTTTAAAAAATGGCATTTCTAGATTTTGGGAGCGGGAAAATGTTTGATCCCTTTCCACTCGGATCAAAATAGGCAAGCATGATCGATGGTTTCTCGACGATTGTACCTTCTGCTAAATACGTTTCCAAATCAAAGGGTAGTGCCTCGAGCAAGGTATGTTTGTGTATTTCTTTTTCATTAAGTGCCAAGGCTGTGAAAGAGGAACCAAGCTGTTCAGGTTTATTCAGAATATCTTCATATATCACTTTCCGTCCTTTTTTATCCAGAGAAGCTTCCCACCAAGGTTTACGTGGTTTGTATTTTTGGTTCATGAAATAATCCAATTTCATGAGTCCGATAATGTTATTCAGTTCAGCAGATTCCCGGGAAGCCAAAAACTGCTGTAAGCGTCTGAACAAGTCTTCAAGCTGGTGTCCGATTCGTGACCAGCCTTGTTCATCCCAAAAGGTACCGAAATCCTGAAAAAAGTCGAATGGTGATTGAAATACCGTTTTGACAAGGTATTCCGTGGTGTGATCCATTCTATGATCGTTCCAGTATTTTTCAAGGACATCTTCAACTTGTTTAATGCGGACAATGTCATCGAAGCTTAAAACATTATTTCCTAGGATTTCATAAGGAGCATGATCACTGTAAATATATTGGTGTTCATTGGCACGTATCCGTAAACCCGTACCTCGGAGCATCTTTAAGAAGCCAAGCTGCATCTCTTCGGGTCTCAGCTCAAAAACATCATTGAAAGTCTTTTTGAAAGAATGATAATCTTCTTCAGGTAAACCGGCAATCAGGTCTAAATGCTGATCAATTTTCTGCCCATCCTTTACCATAGTTACAGTCCTGGTCAGTTTTTCGAAATTCTGTCTTCTCATAACTAGATCATTTGTATGGTCATTCGTCGATTGTACCCCTATTTCAAAGCGGAACAATCCTGCAGGGGCATTATCGTTCAAGAACTGGATAACTTCCGGACGCATGATGTCCGCAGTGATTTCGAACTGGAAAACCACACCGGGAAGATGCTCATCGATTAAGAACTGAAACATTTCCATGGCATAGCTTCGGCTGATATTGAAGGTTCGGTCAACGAACTTAATGGTCTTTGCACCATTAGCCATAAGGTACCTGATATCTTCTTTAATCTTTTCACGATCAAAATATCTGACACCCACTTCAATCGATGACAGGCAAAATTGGCAGCTGAACGGGCATCCTCGGCTAGTTTCGATATAGGTGACACGTTTAGATAGATCGCCACGGTCTTCCTCCAAACGATAAGGAGAAGGGAGCGATTTCAAATCAACCTTGCCGTTTTGAGGCTGGATGATTTTTTTTCCATCCAGTCGATACGCAATGCCTCCGACCTTCTTATAGTCATTCGAACCTTCAATTTCAGATAAAAGGGACTTGAAGGTGACCTCACCTTCGCCAATTACGATGAAATCAGCCCCGGGAATCTGATCAAGCCATTCTCCAACATCATATGTGACTTCAGGTCCTCCGAGAATGATGACCAATTCTGGATTGATTTTCTTCAGCATGGCTACTACCTTCATTGTTTCCTCGATGTTCCAAATATAGCAGCTGAATCCTATGACATCTGGTTTTTTGGAATGAAGGTCACCAACTATGTTCATAATCGGATCTTTTATCGTATATTCTGCTAGATGTACATTATAATCTGGCTGGGCATAAGCCTTTAAATAGCGGATGGATAGCGATGTATGGATATATTTTGCATTAAGAGTACTGATTATTATATTCATGTTAAAGGGCGTAAAAGAAACGCCTGGCTCCTTTCGTGTACATATCTTTTTAAGCCAACAAGCACTAACGAGTAATTTTACCATAGTGCGCTCCATTTGAAAAATGAGTTATTGAATGAACGGAAATCTTTCAGCTTTAAAGCCGAACTGGAATTACTTTTTGAAAAAAACGGATAAAGCAGAAAATGCTTTATCCGTTTTATTTAAAATGCTTGTTTTATATATTCTTTCGTTTTAATCATGAATCGTTTTGTTTTGGTCGCCTTCAATTCGATGATCGGCTGTGCCATTGTGGCAATCATTTCGCTTGATAATAACACGGTAATCAAGAAGGATAGACCGGCAAGCATGATAAAGCTCTCTGTATTGCTGAAGTAGTCATGTATAGTGCTTTCACGGAAGAAGCGGATGAAGAATCCGTGCAGCAGATATACATAAAGGGTTTGTTTACCCCAATTCGTAAAGAAATATTGTCCGCGTGGGATGAATGAAAGGAAGCTGAACACTGAAATTACGCTCAATCCATAAAACCCCAAGCGTTTAAACATGGATACGATTGTCGCATCTTCAAGCTCGGTATATGGTTTCGAACCGAGGAGCCATTTATAATTGACATCGGCATTTAAATAAAAACCGATAAAAATCACTAACATGACACTAAGTGAAGCCAAACGAACCTTGGGTGTGAACAGTTTCTGTAAGTGTTCCTTGCTTAAATGGTACCCGATCAAAAACATCGGAAAAAAAACGAATGTCCTCGAGAGACTAAGGTAATTGGAGACATTGTCAATATACCCAATCAATAAAGCGATTAAAATGGATAAACCTATGCCTACTGATGGCTTTAGCTTTGAAAAACCAAGCAGCATGATGTTCCAGCAGAATAAACTGATCAAGAACCAAAGCGACCATTGGGGATCAAGCAAGTCAACAGTGATTGCAGAACGTTCATATAAAAAATAATAGTAAACGGTATATATCAATTGGAAAATGATGTAGGGTAAAATTAGTTTTTTTGTAATTTTAGCTAAATACCCTTTTTGATAAAAACCTTTCGCAAAAAAACCTGAAACTAGAATAAAGGCCGGCATGTGAAAGGAATAAATGGTTTTATATAAAGCGTAAATCGTTTCACTATCATGTATATACGTATTCAGCAAATGTCCAAAGACGACAAAAGCCATGAGAATGAATTTGGCGTTATCAAAGAAAAAATCACGTTGTTTCATAGTTGCCTCCTAAAAATTTTTAAGGTAGCTAGAGAGCATTGTTATTTCTTATACCCTAAATACATTGATCTAAATCAATATTTATAAAATTTATAAAAATAATATTAAATTAAGCTTAACGCTAAGTTTTAAGTGATTCAACATACTATTATTTGACATAAAGGATAATTTAGGTTTTCGATGAATGCACGGATTTTCGATAATACCGAGGAAAATCAAGATGGGTGTCGAATAAAGTTTGATAAGTATGGGTTTTGAAAAGGGGTGTCAATATGAATATCGGTTATGGGAATGAAACGGAAAATAAACAGGAAATTATAAAATTGAATAAACAGATCGAAGGGTTTTTGAACATTTTCAATTCAATGCCAGAGCCTTATATTAGGGTTGATGAGGAACTAAGGCTCACTTATGTAAATGATGCCGCTTGTGCACTGCTGGAAACATCGAAAAATCAGCTGTTGTCCATGAAGATAACTGATTTTCTCGAGGTTAGCCCTTTAAATGATCAGGAAGAGTCCGGTACTCCAAAAAAGCCGAGTGAAAGTGAAAGACAGATGATCCAGCTCCATACCGGTGCCCTAAAGCATATAGAGTTTATACCAATAGGGGCTCCTTCCGAAGGACAGCAATTTTATCGTTTAGGGGATGTGACATTGGATCTTTCATCATCCCGGGAAACAAGAATGTCAAGGCAGATGTTTTTGGACCTTTTTGATACGGCCGTAGAAAGCATCGTCCTATTCGATGGTTCAGGAATAATCATGGAAGTGAACCATGCTTTTATCCATGCCATGGGCATCCCGAAAAAAGAGATTGTCGGCAAGAATATGAGGGACCTCATTTCCCCTGATTATAAGGCATATTGGGACGAGAGCATAAAAAGAGCATTTGTTGAGTCGAACTTCAAAGGAGAGGTGGAGATAATGATCGGGGTTGAGCGGCATCATTTTACTTTTTCTATCAGCTCAGCGGTAGGAAATGAATTATACATGTCGGTGCTTCGAAGAATTACAGAATCAAATTTAATAGAAAAGAAGTTAGAGACGAGCGAACGGATTTTTGCGGAATTATTCGACCAGTCCATGGATGCGATCATATTCTGGAATGATGACGGAATCATTTTTCGAGTCAATCAATCAGCATGTAAAATATTTGAATCAAGCAGAGAGGAATTGATAGGCAGTTATATCTGGAAATACGTATACAGCAACAAACATCATTTTGATCAGATAATGGAAACGTTTGAAAGGGACACCCAAGTGAGGGGGGAACTGATTTATAAAATGCCGAATCACCAAATAAAATTACTTGAATTGACTGCCAAAAAACATGAGGGTGATGGGTATAACGTAACGATATTTCGAAATGTCAGTGAACGCTGGCTGATTGAGAAGGAATTAAGGGATAGTGAGAAGAAATTCAGGAAGATTTTTGAGGGGACATTAGACGGCTTGATTTTATGGAACCATGAAGGGTTCACGGATATTAATGAAGCGGGTCAGGAAATATTGGAAATATCGAAGCGTAAACTGCTTTCTTTATCTGTAAAGGGATTCATCGAGAAAATCCCTGGAAATGTTCCTGCCTTGAACGCACATATTGATAATGTTTACAAGCATGAGGTCTACTCATCCATCATTCCGATAACATTCGAAGACGGAACAATTAAGCATATTGAATTTTTAACGAGAAAGAATTTATATTCGAACTTGAATCTAAGTATTTTCCGTGATGTGAGTAAAAATCTCGAAATGCAGGAACAGATCCGGAAATCAGATACTTTGAATGTCGTTGGTGAATTGGCTGCAGGGATTGCCCACGAAATCAGGAATCCAATGACTGCATTAAAAGGGTTTATCCAGTTGCTTGAGGATGGTGTTAAGGGAGATTTCTCCACATATTTTCATGTGATTACATCTGAAATTAAGCGAATCGAAACCATTATCACGGAATTTTTGGTACTGGCAAAGCCACAGGCGCTAAAAGTTTTTAAACAGGATGTCCATACCATTTTGAGAGAGACGCTAGAATTACTGGCCGCTCAGGCATTGTTGGAAAATATTCAATTCGAGACAGATTTTGAAGAAGATGAGTTTAAGGTTTTATGTGAAGCGAACCAGTTAAAGCAAGTGTTCATTAACATAATCAAAAATGCATTGGAAGTCATGCCGGATGGCGGATCTGTACGAATTAAAACAACCCGATATTCAGAGAAATATATTTGTATTTCTATTACCGATCAAGGCATGGGGATCTCAACGGAAAAGCTAAAAAAATTAGGTGAACCTTTTTATACGACGAAAGATAGGGGAACTGGGCTGGGGCTCATGGTCAGCTATAAAATCATTGAAGAGCACAAGGGCTTTATAGAAGTGGAAAGCGAAGTAGATATAGGGACGAGCTTTCATATATATTTGCCATTCGAGTGAGAGGTGGAAATGTTCTAGCCCTTTGCCCAGTAACCAGAAAAGTATGGAAAATCCTAATAGTATATGGGGGTCCTTATTCAATGGATTCCTTTTTTTAGTTTCCATTTTCCATCATTATTATCTTGGATTGTACCTGTCCAAAAAATATTGGGCTCACATTAAAGGTACTATCATTTTTGATAAATTTGTACGGTTTGATATTGAGTTAAACTGCTGAATTATTTAAGAGGAAACGAACAGTGAAAAATCAAATGGGAGAACTTTCGACTCGAGGTTCGGAGCTGGCTTCATATCAAATCCTCCTAATCATTATAAGAGGAATATGGGTTAGATATTTCCGTCATATCCTGTCTGCTGGTGGGTCAAGCTTTATCGCAATTTAAGAAGTTTTGTCTTTTTTTGCGAATCTATTTACATATAAGGCATATTTTGTAATACTTCTTTATTATGATGTAACTTTAAAAGGGCAGGAGTAGTGAATGCAGTTATGAATTCTAGGTGTGTAACGGAAATTTGTTCTGAGATTCAAATGAAGCGTTGGGAAATGATGGAGCTGGCAAAAATGTATGGAATAGGCCATGAGTTTACCCTTCGCCAAAGCGAGCAACTTGATAAACTTATAAATGAGTATTTGATCCTTCAACATCATTCGTCAGTGGAAGTGAGAAATAAGCGCGAAGAAATGGTTGTTATTGTACAGAAGCCCTTTAATGATGATATTACAATTTAAATGGAACTGAGAATGCACCATGTCTACTTAAATTGGCGGTATTGGAGATAATCACCTTTAGGGCTAATGATCAGGTGACCGTTTTCTGATGGAAATGAACTTTACAAGCATTTCATAAATAATGTCAAGAAAGACTCATATAAAGGACAATCATTTTCTTTTGAAATTCCTATGGGTATGAGGCATACATTGAGGGGAGGCCACCAGAAGGTGTCCTTTCTAACATCGGGAGTAGTTTAGAAGTCGAATTTAACTGAGTGGATTACACTGATAAATAAAAACTAAAGGCTGACCCAAATAATGGAGCCAGCCATTGTCAGGTCCGGAAATCACAAAATTCCCAATAATATTACCATGAACAAAAGACCAACAATGAAGGAATAGGTTGAGGTGCGTTCATTACCATCCCCATGGCTTTCAGGAATCAACTCCTTATAAACGATGAAAAGCATGGCTCCGGCGGCGAAAGCTAGGCCGTAAGGAACCAGGAACCCAATGTAAGAGGTTAAATAATAACCCAATAAGCCCGTAATTATTTCGATGGTACCAGTTAAGGTTGCTATCAGGAATGCAGTGAATTTACCGATTTTTTGATTGATTAAAAACAAAGCGACTAGTAAACCTTCCGGAGCATTTTGCAGGCCGATGGCAAAGGCGATCAAGTTACCTGTATCAGCTGAATCAGAGGCGTAACTGACACCAACAGAAAGGCCCTCAGGAATATTATGGAGTGTAATGGCAGTGATGATAAGCAAAGCCTTTTCATCAAACTGAATACCACTTTTCGTATGGCTGAGATCGATATGCGGAATGTTTTTCTCCATGATCGTCAATGTCATTACCCCGAGAAAAACCCCAATGACAAGCTGTATATACCCTCCGGTGGCTATAGACTCCGGGATCAGGCTCAATAACGAAGCAGCCATCATAATACCAGCGGTAAATGCCAGAAGCGTGTCTCTGAATCGATGTGTGATTGAATCTTGAATGAACAAGATCGGTAACGCACCGAACCCTGTAGACATGGCAGATAGGATGCTGCCTAATAGAACTCCACTCATGAATTTCTCCTTTGTATGGTCCATATCAACTTATTTATCAACTTAAACAATACTTCATTGTATGGGATGGTAAAAAAATATGTTCCAGGAAACACCCATTTTGCAGTCATGCATGAATGATCTGTATCATTCTTCTGCATACCACTTTTTCAATGTTAGATCAGTCGGCAGCAATACGCTGATGATCCCGAGCAATGGCAGGAATCCCACTAGCTTAATCATGGATTCGATCCCGATTATATCAGCAATGGCACCCAGTGAAACGGATCCAATGGCTCCCATTCCAAAGGCTAACCCTACAGTCAAGCCGGCCATTGTTCCGACTTTTCCCGGGACCAATTCCTGTGCGTATATTACTGTGACAGAAAAACTGCTCATTATAATAAAGCCTGCCATCAATAATAGGATAAAAGCGGCTGTAGGTGGTACGAATGGTAAGAGTGCGGTTAATGGCATACTGGCAGCGAACGAAAAGAGAATCACATTTTTGCGACCGTATCTATCCGCAAGCGGACCACCGAAAAACGTACCTACAGCTCCAGCGGCTAAGAAGGCAAATAGGAAAATCTGAGCGGATTTTATCGTGAATGAATGCTGCTCGATTAAATAAAAACTATAAAAGTTCGTCATGCATGATACATACCAGGAACGGGCAAATATAATGAATAAAATTAATACCAAGGCTTTGGCCACTTTATGGGACCGCTCTTTATTGATTACTTTTGCCGCAACCTTTTTAGGCTGGAAATGAACTAATTTTTGAGAATACCACTTGGCAATATACAGCAATAGGATAACGGCCGTTAAGGCAACTAGGCCAAACCAGAGTGCACCTTTTTGACCAAATGGAACAAGCACGATGGCTGTGATGAGTGGGGCAAGGGCCTGCCCGCTATTCCCGCCTACCTGATAAATTGATTGTGCCAGGCCTCTTTTGGGGCCGCCTGCCATGTAGGCAACCCTAGAGCCTTCCGGATGGAAAATGGCTGATCCAAAGCCCATCAAGATGACTGCACCAAGGATTATGGTATAGTTTGGGGCAATTGCAAGAATGATGACCCCAATTAATGTACTGGTCAATCCAATGGGCAATGCATAAGGAAGGGGCTTTTTATCCGTATAGAACCCAACTGCGGGTTGCAGAAGGGATGAGACGATATTCAGGCAGAATGCAATCATCCCCAGCTGAGTATACGTTAGAGACATTGATTTCTCGAGGATTGGGAACATGGCCGGTACAACGGCTTGAAGAGAATCATTCATTAAATGGCATATGCCTATGATGATCATGATTTTCAGAGTCATATCTTGTTTTTGGGGTTTTGCTTTAATGGCAGCGATGCGTCCCATATGTATATTTCCTTCTTCCTGATTAAGAATTTTACCCATTCCATAATTAAAATAGATTCGATAAGGTACGTCTGCATGACACCTTAAAAAAAATCGGAATCGTTAGTCCTGGCTTCATTTATAAATGAAACTCCTCAATGCATTACTAAGGATGGTCATTAATTAGTGGTAGGCTGATTGTCACGGTTGTACCGTTGAGAGGTTTACTTGTAAGCTCGATGGTTCCGTTAAAAGATTCAATTATTCGTTTACACACAAAAAGTCCTAATCCGGTTCCTTCCTTTTTCGATGTATAGAATGGTTCGAACACTTTACCGATATCTTGTTCATTCAGTCCTTGCCCGGTGTCGATGATTATGATTTTAGCCCGTTCATTTTCATGGTGGATTCGTATCCTTAACTTTTTTCCAACTTCCATGGCCTCGAATCCGTTTTTGGCAATGTTAAGAATGACTTGTTTGAGTTGGTCCTTTGTACAATGAACCAGGATCGGTTCCTTTACGATATTCCATTCCACTTCAATATTGAAGTGACGTGCTTCTGATTCTATTATTGGTCTCAATTCGGCAATGATACTGCGAATATCATATAAGGATAAGGTCTGGACCATGGGTTTCCCTAAAATCAAAAACTCGCTTACGATACTATTGATCCGTTCAATTTCCTTCATGATGACAGAGTAATAAAACTGATCTTGTTCTTCAGGATGTTTTTCAACCAGTAACTGTACCAGTCCCTTTATGCCCGTTAGTGGGTTTTTTATTTCATGTGCAGTACTAGCAGCCAATGTGCCGACAAAATCTATTTTTTGTTTATCGTTTAATAACTTTTGGTTTTTCGTATTTCTGCGTACGATCAGTTCCTCCACGACGGTATAGATTATGTGAGTAAAGAAGAAGGTGAAAAAGACAAGCATTAAAAAGACATTCATGTTATTTGTGTTAATCTTGTCAGGTATCTTCACGGACAGTTTCCAGTCCACTTCGGTTAAAGGAACATCCACCCATGTTGGATGTTCAGTAAATTCTTCGGCATTTATATCTAAAATTCGGGTTTTATCGTTTGTTTCCAATCTAAAGGTATGACCAGGGCTGAGCATTTTTAATATTTTTTCCATATGATCCAGCCTAATATGCGCCAATAAAAACCCTTGCGCCTTTTTATCATGATCCAGAATGGGAGCAAAAATGGAAAAATAATTGAAATCCGGGTCATACAGCTCCTGGGTTCCTACAACAACGGCTTTTTGAGTTTTTACTGCACGCTTTATATCATCCTGTTCAATTAAATGGTAATTATTGAAATGTTTATTCGTCCCCGAGATGGAAACGCCATCCTGATTTAGCCAATATACTCCGGCATACCTGGAATCTGTATCTTTGATCCATTTCATAAGGTGTTCGGTTTTTTTATCATCCATATAAAGAACAGAACTGCTAAGGCTAAGCAGCTCAAGGTTTTCCTTTGTTTCACTGATAACTTGATCTATGTATTCTTGATAAACCGTTCCCGCCCATACAGCTTGTTCCCGTCTTTCTTTTTGAATGGAACGTTCTAAATACATCCAATAAATGATGGATAGAATAATTAATGGTAGAATAACAATAAGTAGATATGTGGTGAATTTATGCCTGGTTTTCATGTTCGTCACTACTTTAACTTTTTTTTCAAGTATATCAAACTGAGTGATTAAACAATAGTGCATACTAACAGAGCAGATTGACAAAAAAGTCATAATGCCATATAATAACTTTTAATTCAAGATATTTTAATTAAAAACTTTAAGGTTGTGAAGTTATGGAGAATAATAACATCCAACAGTCTTTGAAACTGTTTATTGTGATGTCTAGAGCTCATCGATCAATTAATGATGTGGTGAATAAACATATAGCCGAGGAAGGTTTGAATCCAACTGAGTTTGCCGTACTGGAATTACTTTATCATAAAGGCGATCAGCCTCTTCAGCAAATAGGCGGAAAAATCCTGCTAGCGAGCGGCAGCATTACCTATGTCGTGGATAAACTTGAACAGAAGGAATATCTACAGAGAATAGCATGTAAAGAGGATCGCCGTGTAACCTTTGYAAAAATAACGGATAAAGGAAAGGCCTTTATTGAAGGAGTATTTCCTGAGCATGAAAAAAGAATCGATGATATTATGAGTGTACTTACTCAAGATGAAAAGGCCACCGTGATAGAATTACTTAAGAAGATTGGATATTCCGCTCAAAATTAGCTTAAGAACCAGCACCCCGATTTTACTGCAGGTGCTGGTTTTTTATGTCTAATTGGATGTTGTGCAATGCTGGTACAACCTTAATTTGTTCAAAGGACATGAAGGTTTTTACTAACACTGTGGCGAATTAAATTATATTACGATAACCGCGATAATGAAGAATGTGTCTTGACGTTAATCTAGATTTTACAGTCAAAAAAAATTTTGTTATATCGTGAAAAGGAGTGTATATATGAAATTTAATGAGTATGAGTATAGACGTCCTGAAATGGATGAGATTAAAACCCGGTTCATGAAGGCCTTGGGAAAGTTTACGGACGCTGAAAATGCTGCTGCACAAATAAAATCCATGGAAGAAATAAGTGAAATTCGAAATTATGTGGGTACGATGTTTAATTTGGTCTATATTCGACATTCCATTGATACCAATGATGAATTTTATAAAGCGGAGAATGATTATTTAGATGAATTCTCCCCTGAAATGGAAGAGTTAACATCAAAATTTTACAAAGAACTCGTCCGCTCGAAATATCGTCAGGAGCTTGAGGGGAAATGGGGAAATCAACTATTTGACTTGGCAGAGGCACAGCTTAAAACATTTTCGCCCGAAATCATACCGCAACTGCAAAAAGAAAATAAATTGTCAAGTGAATATTCGCAATTAATTGCCTCTGCAAAAATTCACTTTGATGGAAAAGAGCTAACACTTGCGCAGCTTCAGCCTTTTATGGAGTCGGCGGACCGTGAGTTAAGGAAAAATGCAAGTAAGGCATATTACGGTTTCTTTGAAGAAAAGCAGGAGGATTTGGATCGTATATTCGATGAACTTGTCAAGGTGAGGCATGGGATTTCGATAGCGCTAGGTTATGAAAACTTCGTGGAGCTTGGGTATTATCGAATGACAAGGACTGATTATAATGCTGAAATGGCTGCTGCTTTCCGCAAGCAGGTGAAAGAAGAAGTGGTACCGCTTGTAACCCGGCTGAAGGGACGTCAGCGTGAACGGCTTGGCTTGGAGAATTTGAACTATTATGATGAGAATTTTCATTTCAGAACGGGTAATGCCGTTCCGAAAGGCGATGCTCAGTGGATCATCGGAAATGGGAAAAAGATGTACCAAGAGCTTTCACCTGAAACGAATGAGTTTTTCAACTTTATGATCGATAATGACCTGATGGACCTTGTGGCGAAGAAAGGAAAAGAAAGCGGGGGCTACTGTACTTTTATAGAAGACTATAAAGCTCCATTCATCTTTTCAAATTTCAACGGGACTTCAGGGGACATAGATGTTTTAACACATGAGGCAGGCCATGCATTCCAAGTGTATCGCAGCCGTAATCTTGACATTCCGGAGTATTATTGGCCTACCTATGAAGCGTGTGAAATCCATTCGATGAGTATGGAATTTCTAACCTGGCCATGGATGGAGCTATTTTTTAAGGAAGATACGGAAAAGTATAAGTTTTCCCATTTAAGTGGTGCACTTACATTTCTCCCGTATGGGGTAGCCGTTGATGAATTTCAGCATTTTGTCTATGAGAATCCTGATGCCTCCCCAATTGAAAGAAAGCAGGCTTGGCGTAAGATCGAGATGGAATATTTGCCGCATCGTGATTATGAAGGGAATGAATTCTTGGAGAATGGTGGGTATTGGCAGCGGCAAAGCCACATTTATCAGGCACCTTTTTATTATATCGACTATACATTGGCTCAAATTTGCGCTTTCCAGTTTTGGAAAAGGTCGGCTGAAAAAGATGAAACGGCTTGGAGGGATTATTTGAACCTGTGCCAACTTGGAGGCAGCAAATCTTTCCTTGGTCTCATTGAATCTGCGAATTTGAAATCCCCATTTGTTGAAGGTACTGTTCAGTCCGTTGTAAAGGTGATAGACGAATGGCTTTCAACTGTCGATGATAAAGCATTATAAAAGATGAGATTTTATATGATACGGTAAAAAATTGAATGCTTTTAAAAAAACGCTTGAGAATTACTCCTTAAGCGTTTTTAATCTTTCATCACATTCAGGAAGTTAGGCAGGGCACAAACAAATCAACTGCTTTTAGCCTTAGGGAAATGCATAAGAGGTGAATAGGGTGCAATGATGGAGAGAACTTTTTCTTTAATGCCTTTAAGTCATGGTAAAAAACAGCTGACATAAGGAATATTGCTTGGCTTGTCTTAAATGTCCCTTCCTTACATATAAATGTAGGGAGGAGGGGAGAGTATGCTGTCAAGGTGGTCAGGGATTTTTCAGATTGCAGCGGTATATGTAGGCACAGTCGTCGGTGCAGGTTTTGCAACTGGAAAAGAGATTGTCGAGTTTTTTACCCGTTATGGCTTTTATGGCTTTATTGGTATTTTAATAGCAGGTTATATTTTCATTTTTACTGGAACGAAAATCATGCTCATTTCCGCAAGAATCAGAGCATCTTCTTATGAGGAATTCAATGAATTTCTTTTTGGAAAGAAAATAGCAGGAATCATCAATATTTTTTTCCTTATCATGCTGCTAGGGGTGACGGCTGTCATGATTTCCGGTTCAGGCGCCGTTTTCGAGGAACAACTTGGCGTTCCGAAAAGTATAGGAAGCTGGTCTACGATCATCCTGGCATCCTTGGTCTTGATGATGGGTATGCGCGGGGTATTCACTGTAAACTCTTTTGTAGTACCAATCATGATCTGTTTTAGTTTGATCCTTTTTTTCTCGACTTTGGGAAATGGGGATTTCTTCAAGAACCTTACTAAAGTTCCCGATGAAATGATTACCTTGAAAGTGATTTTGTCACCATTTGCCTATACAGCCTTTAATCTTGCTTTGGCACAGGCTGTGCTGGTTCCGGTGGCTTATGAAGTCCGGGATGAGAAGGTCATTAAACATGGAGCAATCCTTGGGGGGATATTCCTAACCATCATTTTATTATCGGGGCATTTTTCACTTATGACACTTCCTGACGTGAATAGTTATGAAATTCCTTCGGCAGTTATTATGAGAACGGCAGCCGGTCAATTATATTGGATGTTCATTTTGGTGATCTACGGGGAGATATTCACTTCGGTCATCGGAAACATATATGGATTACAAAGGCAAATCAGCAATTATATCAAATTGCCAAGCATGCTAATCATAGCTGTGATTTTTTTAATAGCTTTGATCATTAGTGAATTCGGATATGGAAGGTTATTAGGATACATTTATCCGATTTTTGGATACATAAGCCTGCTTTTTTTAATTCTGGTCTGGAAAAGCAAGGCAGGAAAGAAGTAATGAAGTACGGGGGGCAAGATATTTGCCCTCCGTCCCAGGGGAAATGGGGGTTCATCCTTTCATAAGCGTCTTAGCCATTTCTAGAAAAGCATCCCGGAAATCCATATCTTTTTTCGTGAAAATAGTTAAGCGGACGGGTGCTTTCTCATCCTTGAGCAATATGGAAGTGATCACATCATCCCCACTTTCGACTTCAAATCCCGCGCCGTTCTCTATATCAAGTGCCGGATCCCTAATCGTTTTTGAATGGCTTTTCAGCTGGGTATGAACATTTTCTTCCACCTCATCCCAATTGACATCCGCTGTCAACAATTCGATTCTCATATAAATGGAGTCATCTTCAGTCAGGAAAATAATATCCTTTCCAGGTTCTTCGGCACTTAATTTAAATTGTTGCAAAACATAGAGGCTGAACGGTTGATTATCACTTCTTTTTAAGAACGCTGTTTTTACTATTTCTTTCCCATTACTTGTATATTGCAGGTTTTGCTCCATCAGTCTTACTTTGTTGTTGTTTCCGTCATTGCCACCTTGAGAAGAATTGCCTTCGTTCTCCTCGTTTACTGAATCTCCCTGTGGCCCATCTGCATTTTTGTCTGTGGTCATACCGCAGCCAGTCAGCAAAGCGGCGAATGCGGCACAGCCAATAGAACGTGCCCAACTAGTCATTTCTTTTCCCTCATCTCTCTGATAGAAATAAAAATTCATATAATAGATATCCCCGCAATCACAAATGCAGGACCTTTAATGAGATAGACGGTATGGAGTGAATATTGTTACAAAAAAGCAGGAGAATGAATTGGCATGCTTCTAAAAAGTGAAAACGGAATGGTCATTAAGAAACCATCCCGTTTGTTTACATTGACTTATCCTATGATTTTATAATTTTTATGGTTGACGACGGTCTTCTGTTCAAGTTCCAAATCACGATAATTTTCCATATACGTGACGTCCACGATTACTGAGTTCTCGTTCACTTTCTCGACGATTCCTTTTAAGCCTTCTCTAAATTCAATGATATTTCCAACTTCCGCTTTCTTCATGGTAATCATCCTTTCCCATTTCGTTTCCAATGATCAAACTATGGAGTAATTGGATTATTCGAACATCTTGCCGTTTAGATATTGACGTGGGAAGTGCAAGTAAGAGAATTAGATTCTCTTCTGTCGGTACAGTAAGCTAAACTGTTAAAGGAGGTGCAATTCTTGTATGGAGCAGATGTAATGATGTGGCATAATTTGGTATATCTTGAGAGCACAGTTATGCATACCAGTATGTAATCCTATGTACAAAAAATGCCAAACATTTTACATTATGATATTTTACTATACAGTTTGCACTATTTTAAAGCATTCGTAAAGAATAATGTAGCAAGAGGCCCTTAAAAAATTCCGATTTATATTAAGCGGCATGTTTATGATAAAATGGAAACGGAATTTCTCCTGTATGAATATGGATAGAACATTTGATAATTAAGGAGGATAATATTATGAATGCTGAAGAAGCAAAAGATGTGCTCGATAAACTGGCAAATCGGGAAATGGATGAATTCAGGATAACAAAGGAAGAATTTTTAGCTTTTCGTGAGGTTCTTGTAAAAAGGGACGACTTTAAACATTTTCGGGGGAATGCTCAACATAACGGTGTGATAATTTATACGTATTTAGAAGAAGCGAGAAGTTAATGCCCGGATATATTGGGGTGGCTCATGACTGGGCCACCCTATTATTTACAGTGGAAAATCATTTGCTTCCTTAATTTAATTAAAGTGGACTTTCTCCACGATTTTACAGATGCTGTAGTGACTTGATATAACTCAGCAATTTCAGTCACTGTTTTATTCTTCAGGTAGGTTTGCAAAAGCCAGCGTTGCTGATTCAATGTCAAGCCTTCAGTATAGTGTAAGATGCTTTCGATGGCGAAGGCCTCTTCATGCATTGAAAAAGGATCTTTAATCTCTAGTATGGTGGAATCAAGTGGTTTGCTGTAGGCTTCATATTTATGATGATGCTTCAATTCATTCAGGATTTTGCCTTTGATTACTGTGTAGGCATAGTTAGAGAATTGTCCGTATTCCTCATTGAAACTTCTAAATGAATCCCATAAAGCAATCAATCCTACTTGAAAATATTCTTCCTTATTTTTATAGATGGCAAGTGAACGGATAATATGATGGATCATAGGGGTGAATTCAGTCTTTAGAGCTGAGAAATCATCCATTGAGCAGCTACCTTTAGAAAGTGCACTTTCAGTATTCCCGGGTGCTTCTACCATAAATGATCCGTTCGGCTATTGCGAAATGGCATAACGGAAAAATGTATGGGATGAAAAGTGGGTTATCAGGCGTGAACCAGAAACTAAATTGAAAGGAAAAGGGAGATTCGGGAGTATTGAAAGTGTTTTGAGCGTGGGTATGACCAAAAGAAAAACACATCCGGATAGTGGATGTGCCAATTCTTCTTCGAAAGATTTTAAGTTCTTTAATGGTGACTCCTTCTCGTTTTCATTTTCGTTCAAGTTAAACCTATATTCATATGAAGATGATGTACTTTTCTTTTACAGATACTTTTCCTCGCAAGCATCATTTAGTATAAACGTCAGCAATAGCTCAAAGTCTCCGTTCACATGGAGCTCAAGATAACACTGGGTTACTCCACGGAGGCTGATATCGAGAACGGGCATGTCCCATTTCGGCTTTCATTATCTATATTGGGCACTTTTATTATATTGAAAAAAACCAGGAAGTGGGGGAGAAAAGCTGACAAGCTTCATCCCTGTTGTATTTCATTATGTATCCCCCTGAACATTTCTATTGCAATTTCCAAAGTAGGCATATTGATAAAACCATTATTTTTGTTAACTCTGCGATTTTCGGAATCCAGCATCCTGTGCGTCATGCTCGGTACAAAACATTTCTTCTGGTTTAGTTATTTCGTAATATTGGCCCGAAGGAATGTGATATATTTTATTGCCTTTAGAATTTATATTGCCTTTAATTTTGGGGTTACTGCAAGATGAGTTCACAGTGGTTTTTTCCTCTGATTTTTCCCCTGACTTCGAATCATCAAACCCTCTTGAAGTTGCATAGTTTTCAATTGACCATATACCGATTTCGTTTTTTTGGGCTTGTTTCTGAATATCTTCAAATTCATCAAGATATTTAGTGTTCGGTGCATATACATAGGCTACCCTGGCCAGTCCTTTTTCAAGCAGGAGCTTATTCACCATTTTTCCATCAACATAAAAATAGGCAAGCAGCCGGCCGTATTTATCTCTTTCACCAATGCCGGTTTCTACTTCCACTTTAGAACCAGCAGGCATTAAATCCTTGGTGAACTTGCTTGCTTCAGGTCCAAAAGGCTGAACGGGCTTGGAAGGGTGCACGGTTTCCGGGGTATCTACCAAAAGGAGCCTGACCGTTTCTTCATTTCCGTTAGTCATTTTGATTTTTACTGTATCTCCGTCAACAACCCTGACGATCTTGGCTGTGAATGTCTTGCCTTTTTCTTCTTTGGAAGAATCCGTTTTGGATTGGATGTCTTCATTTACCAACGAATTATCCTGTTTGGATTCATTAATCAGGTTATCTGATGCGGCCTGGCAGCCAGACAAAGAGATCAGGCAAATGGCAGTAAGGAAAAAAACATACAGATAAGAATGTAAAAAGGAATTTTTGTTCATGATAAGTTCCTCCATTTCAAAGGTGTTTTCCATGTCCGTCATGGATATATTCGGCAGGAATAATACTAACCTATAAAAAAGGGAAAGAAAATGAAAAATCATAAAAATTTTTACATGGATCGCTACTCCCTATCATGATAGTTTCTTATAATGATAGGGTGGAATATGAGAGGCAGGCGTGAAAAATGATGTTTAGGCTTGAAAATATTAGGTATAAAGGGATTCTGCATATTGATGAGTTGGAAATATCCGCTTGTGTGGTTACTTGTTTGACTGGGGAAAGCGGAGCAGGAAAAACCTCATTGCTCCGATTATTGAACAGGATGGATGACCCGGATAGCGGTTCGATCTATTATCAAGATCAGTTGCTGGATAAATTCAACCCAATAGAGCTCCGGCGTAAAGTCACAATGCTGTCTCAGACATCGTTCACTTTACCCGGAACGATTGAAGAAAATCTCCAGCTGGGCCTGGAATTGACAGAACGGAAAAAAAAGGAAAAATCCGAATTGGTGAAGGCGCTTGAAACCGTCGAGTTACAGAAGTCATTAGACGAGGGAACGGAGAATCTTTCTGGCGGGGAGAAACAGAGGCTCGCACTGGCGAGGTTACTTTTATTGAAACCCGAAGTGTATTTACTGGATGAGCCGACAGCAGCTCTTGATGAGGAAACCGAACTGAGGATCATGAGCCGATTTTTAGAAGAAGTAAAACGGGAAAAAGGAACGGTCATCATGATAACGCATTCAAAACAACTTGCGGACATCTGTGCTGAAAAGATGATCGTTCTGAAAAAGGTGAAGGGGAGTGACTATTAATGGAGGGGAATGGGATAATAGATATTGAGTTCTGGCGTCTTTGTGCGGCCTACTTCTTTGTTGTAGTTCTGCTCATTATCGTGAAATGGCGAGGGATTTCAAGGGAAAAGCAAATCATTCTAGCCACGATACGGATGACGGTCCAACTCATTCTTGCCGGTTACGTTTTGACATATATCTTTGAAAATCCCCACCCTTTACTTTCTATAGGGTTTCTATGTGCAATGGCTCTGTTCTCCATCCATAATATTTTTAAGCAAGTGCCCTATACGCTTAATGGGAAAATCAAAAGGATGGTTATCCTAAGTATGTTGACAGGTCCCATGGCCGCCCTGTTTTATTTTAATCTGGTCGTGATCCATTTCACGCCTTGGTATGAGCCAAGGTATTTCATTCCAATAGCAGGGATGATTGTGGGGAATGCGATGACTGGAGTGACATTAGCGCTTAAAAACCTCCATGATGGGATTAGCAGTAATCGCGAAAAGGTAGAAGCGATGTTAATGCTTGGAGCGACACCAGCGAGGGCCGTGAAGAAATATGTGGATGCTGCATTCGATTCGGCAGTACTCCCAACTTTGAACAATATGCTCGGAATGGGGATTATTTTCCTTCCCGGAATGATGACAGGGCAAATCCTGTCGGGGATAAGCCCGCTCATCGCAATTGAATACCAGATTGCCATACTTATTGGGATTCTCGGGAGTGTTTCATTAACAGTTGTCCTTTTCATTATGCTGAGTTTCAGAGCTTTTTTCACCAAAAATGCACAGCTGTCCATTTAATCATTGAAGAATCTGAAAAGTAATAGTTGCAGTTCTATCTATATTTTTGTACTATTTTTTAGGTACCAGATAGTTTTGGTTTGTTTGTTGGGAATGATAATGCTATTCTGATAAGGAAAAGGGTTTTTTCATTTCTTTCCTGATTGGATAGAGAAAGTCCCTTACATAATCTAATTTTGTTAATTTATCTTAAAGGAGATTGATTTATATGGTAGAAAAAACATTTACAGTAACTGCAGAAACAGGAATTCATGCTCGTCCGGCTACATTGCTTGTACAAGCTGCAGGAAAATTCGATTCAGAAATAAACCTTTCTTATAAAGAGAAAAAAGTGAACCTTAAGTCCATTATGGGTGTAATGTCACTAGGAATTGGCAAAGGGGCAGAGATTACGATTTCTGCTGAAGGAAGCGATGAAAATGATGCACTGAACACACTTGCTGAAACATTGAACAGAGAAGGATTAGCAGAATAATGTCCACTTTGATTAGTGGAATAGCAGCTTCAAACGGAATAGCCATCGCTAAAGCCTACCGGCTGACTGAGCCAGATCTATCGATTGAAAAAAGAAGCATAGAAGATGTCGGGGCCGAAATATCCCGTTTTAAGGATGCTATTCAAAAGTCAACAGTTGAATTGGAGATAATCAGGGATAAAGCCGAAAAGGACTTAGGGGCCGATAAGGCCGCTATTTTTGACGCGCACCTGCTTGTTTTGGCTGATCCGGAACTTATAACTCCAATTCAGGATAAAATACAATCAGAAAACGTCAACGCTGAGTTCTCCTTAAATGAAACCGCAAGCATGTTCATTACGATGTTTGAACAAATGGATAATGAATACATGAAGGAACGTGCAGCAGATATCCGAGACGTCACCAAACGGGTATTATCACATCTTTTAGGTGTTCATATTCCAAATCCAAGCATGATTGCTGAAGAAGTGATCATCATTGCGGAGGATTTGACTCCATCCGATACAGCACAGTTGAATCCGGCTTACGTCAAAGGTTTTACGACCGATATCGGTGGACGTACATCCCATTCAGCCATAATGGCGCGTTCATTGGAAATTCCAGCAGTCGTTGGGACAAAGTCAGTAACCTCGTCCATCGAAAATGGTGACTTGGTCATTATTGACGGGTTAAAAGGTGAAGTGCACATCAACCCTACTCCTGAACTCGTAAAACGCTACGAAGAGGACCAGGAAGCCTATGCTTTGCAAAAGGCTGAGTGGGCGAAACTGGTCCATGAACAAACGGTTACAAAAGATGGACATCATGTGGAATTGGCTGCAAATATTGGTACGCCGAAAGATCTAGAAGGCGTTCATCAAAATGGCGGTGAAGGCATCGGGTTATACCGTACGGAATTTCTTTATATGGGCAGAAATGACTTTCCAAGTGAAGAAGAACAGTTCGAGGCATACAAAGCGGTGCTGGAAGGAATGTCAGGAAAGTCTGTAGTCGTCAGAACGCTTGACATAGGCGGAGACAAGGAGTTGCCGTATTTAGAGCTTCCTAAGGAAATGAATCCTTTCCTTGGATACCGAGCGATTCGCCTCTGCTTAAATGAGCAGGAGATTTTCCGGACACAGCTCCGTGCCCTGCTTCGTGCAAGCATCTACGGAAATCTGAAAATCATGTTCCCAATGATTGCGACACTAGGCGAATTCCGCGAAGCAAAAGCCGTCTTGGCTGAAGTTAGACAGGAATTGCTTGATAATGGTGTTCAAGTTGCTGAAAAAATAGAAGTCGGAATTATGGTTGAAATCCCTTCAACTGCAGTGATGGCTGATATATTTGCTAAAGAAGTCGATTTCTTCAGCATAGGCACCAATGACTTGATTCAGTATACGATGGCCGCTGACCGAATGAATGAGAGAGTATCTTATTTATACCAACCATATAATCCAGCGATTTTACGCCTGGTTAAAATGGTTATAGATGCAGCTCATAAAGAAGGGAAATGGGCCGGAATGTGCGGTGAGATGGCTGGAGATGAAGTGGCCATCCCGATCTTGATCGGAATGGGCCTTGATGAATTCTCAATGAGTGCCACTTCTATTTTAAAAGCACGTTCTTTAATCAGCCAACTTTCACTTGAAGAGATGAAAAAACTATCTCAAGAAGTTTTAGTGCTGGATACGAATGATAATGTGAAAGAAGCGGTAATTAACGCTTTGAAGCAATAAATAATGACAAACAGCACCCCATCCCCTTTGGTTGGGGTGCTGTCCTGTAATTTTTCTTAAATCTTTTTAGAAAGAATGTTTATTGCAACAAAATGGGGGTAAATAAGAAGCAAGCACAGTTGTTTGGCTCTATTAGGGCAGCTGACATTCTCATTTCCCCCTTTGTCGCCGGTTGGTTAATCCAACCGGCAGTTTTTTTGAGTTTTTCCAAGGGAAATAAAAAAACACGGGAATGATTATTCAAATTTTTCACTTTTCGATTATGACGATATAATGGAATTATAATTTATATATTGAAAATGGAGGATTGATAGTATATGGAACTACATTTGAAAAAGAAAAATGCTTTGATTTTAGCTTCAAGCCAAGGTTTGGGGAAGGCGATGGCAGCTGAACTGGTTAAAGAAGGAGCAAATGTCATGATAGCCAGCCGTGATGGAGAAAAGCTTGCCGCCGTCCAAAGGGAATTATCACAGCTTGGGGCGGGTAAAGTGGCTTATATGGCAACGGATATAACAAAAGCTGAAGATATTAAAAGCCTTGTTGAACGAACAGCTGAGGAGTTCGGCGGTATCGACATTCTTATTAATAACGCCGGAGGTCCTCCCGGTGGGGCATTTTCAGATTTCAATGATGAAGAATGGCAACAATCTTTTGAACTTAATTTATTAAGCTTCATCAGGACGATCCGTGAGAGCTTGCCGCATCTAAAAAAACAGGGCGGAAAAATTGTTAATATTGCATCTTCATCCATTAAGGAGCCTATTCCAGGATTGATATTATCGAATACATTCCGCACCGCAATCGTGGGATTGTCAAAGACGCTTGCTTCCGAGTTAGCTCCAGACGGGATTTTGATCAATACAGTCGGTCCTGGAAGAATTGCAACAGACCGCATTCAGCACCTTGATAAAATGAATGCAGAGAAACAAGGCGTCACTCCCGAGAAAATAACTGAACAATCCATAAATAAAATCCCTCTTGCCCGTTACGGGGAACCCGAGGAATTTGCTAAGTTCGTTACTTTCCTTGTTTCAGGTGCGAATACATATTTAACCGGCCAGTCCTATTTGGTTGACGGGGGAATGATAAAGTCCATTTAAGGTTTTTTGAAACAAAATGATTGGGAGGAATTTGCAGTGACGAAATCAAACGAAGTTATCGGATTCATAGGTTTAGGAGTTATGGGAAAAAGCATGGCCGTAAATCTGCTAAAGGCAGGGTTTGAGGTATTTGTTTATACTAGGACGAAAGAGAAGGCAAGTGAATTGCTTTCACAGGGCGCGAAGTGGGCATCTTCACCTAAGGAAATAGCACAGTTAGCTAATGTGATCATTTCCATGGTAGGATACCCTAGCGATGTAGAGGAAATTTATTTTGGAGAAAATGGGCTTATCGAGAATGGGAAAAAAGGAACCCATTTAATCGATATGACGACCTCCACTCCATCCTTGGCCATGAGAATATCAGAGGAAGCCAAGAAAAGAGGAATGCAATCATTGGATGCACCGGTTTCCGGAGGAGACATCGGTGCTCGTGATGCGAAGCTTACGATCATGGTGGGCGGGGATAGTGAGGCATTTGAAGCGGTTCGGCCCATTTTTGATATTATTGGCAGCAATGTTGTACATCAAGGCCCAGCTGGGTCAGGACAGCATACGAAAATGTGCAATCAAATCGCCATTGCATCTAATATGATCGGAGTAACTGAAGCGATTTCTTATGCCAAAAAGGCGGGATTGGATCCAGACCGGGTTCTAAGAAGCATATCATCGGGTTCTGCCGGTAGCTGGTCACTGTCCAACCTTGTGCCGCGAATGGTCAAAGGGGATTTTGGACCAGGTTTTTATATCAAGCATTTTATTAAGGATATGAAGATTGCACTTGACGAAGCGGAAAGAATGGGAATGGAGGCGCCTGGATTAAGCCTGAGCAAATCCCTATATGAGGGGCTGGCAGAAGCTGGCGAGGAAAATAGCGGTACCCAGGCATTATATAAACACTATAATTAAGTGCTATCATTTCTTTTTCATGAATAAGCTGATAGCGACAGCCTTTATAAAAAGGAGCGATCGATATGGGCGAATTCGATGATATCAACATGAAATTCCAGGAATTAGAAGATGGTCGATATATTGTCAGGATTGAAGGTTATAAACGCGAAAAAACCATTCACCAAACAAAGCCCATTCGTTGGGATCTGAAATTAATGAATGAAAGTCCGCTAATCTTGCCGGTGAAATTCAGTCATATCGAAACGAATGCCGGTTTCCAGATCCTGATGCGCGAGTTGAAAAGTTTAGGTCTTTCTAAGCCGCGCTCCGCAAAGGAATTTGAAGAAGTGATGGCTGACTTACTCGGTTCCATCGTTGAAGTGAGCCTTACCACGACAAATAAAGAAGAAGGATATCGGGAAATTCGTTTTTTACGGAGATTGTATTAGTTGTCCGGCCTGGTGAAAAACCATCAGTAGCCTGAAATCTTTGAGAATAGGAAAGTGGCCCTCAATCATTCCATTGAAGGCCACTTTTTTTGTCCGAATCGCTCAAGATAAAAATGCTTCTATACGGTCCAAAGCCTTTTCCAATGTTTCCATGGAATAGGCATAGGAAATCCTAAAGTACCCTTCCCCAAGTGGAGAGAAAGCGTCACCAGGGACTACCGCCACTCTTTCCTGTTTGACAAGATTGAGGCAAAAGTCAATGGAAGAGGTATAGCCCTCAGGCAGCTTTATAAAGAAGTAAAAGGCACCATTTGGTTTGACTATTTCCAGTTTCATCGCTTCTAATCGACTGTATACGTAATCCCGTCTCCGTGCATACTCGGTCTTCATGGGAATGGCATCATCCTTACCTGCCGTCAATGCAGCCAAGGCAGCTCTCTGCGATATGGAGGAGGCACAAGTCACATTGTATTGATGGACCTTCAGAATATGCTGAGAGATGGCTACCGGCGCAAATAGAAGGCCTATTCTCCACCCGGTCATGGAATGGGACTTGGATAAACCGTTCAGGACGATGGTTTGTTCTTTTAAGAAAGTGGCAATCGATACATGTTCCTGATCGAATACAAGTTCACTGTATATCTCATCAGCCAATATGAAGATGTCCTTGCCTTTTACAAGTTCGGCAATGTCCAATAATTCTTCTGCAGACAATGTTACCCCAGTCGGATTCGATGGATATGGAAGAACGATGCAACGAGTTTGATCAGTTATGTACTTTTCAATTATATCTGCAGTCAAACGAAATCCATTTTTTGTTGTATCGGCGTAAATGGGTGTTGCACCGCACATTTTGATGATAGGTTCGTATCCTGGATATACCGGCCCTGGTAATATGACTTCGTTCCCTGGAATGAGAATCGTTCGAAAGGTAATGTCAATGCCCTCGCTGGCACCTGAGGTCACGATGACTTCATTCGCTGGATCATAACCAAGCTTGTATTTATCCTTTATATATTCAGAGGCAGCTTCCCTTAATTCCAGATAACCGGCATTGTGAGTATAAACAGTATAATCATTATCGACGGCTTTTTTTGCCGCTTCTTTTATATGCATTGGAGTGGGAAAGTCAGGCTGTCCTATCGTTAAGGAAATGGTGCCTTCGATATCAGCGACCATATTGTAGAATTTACGGATCCCTGATATTTGAACGTCTTTTACTAAAGGGTTTATTAAATGTTCCATGATGAATATCCTCCCTTTTCATACTTCATGAGATTATGTACTATGTTTGACGGATTCATTCTATTTTATCATTTAGTTTGGATGGGGGAGAAATACTTTTTGAGATTATTGAATTAAAGGTATAATGAATGATAAGAAAATTTTGAGGGTTGATACAAATGATAAGGACTTGTGCAATTACTGCTAACCAAGAAATCAGTTTCGGTTTACCTCTAACAGAAATGAATAATCCGGATATCGAGTGGTATTGGGTGGATTTTTCCAATCCCACAAGCAATGAAATCAAACTTTTATCCAGTCATTTTCACTTTCATCCGCTGGCAATTGAAGACTGCCTGGATGATTTTAACCAACGTCCCAAAATGGATTTTTATGAGGACTACCAATTTCTTGTAATACATGCTCTCACGCAAAAGACCTTTAGAGCGGTTGAATTGGATATGTTCGTTGGCGAAAAATGGATAGTCACTTTTCATAAGGAAGAAATGCTTGAACTTGAAAAGGTCTGGGAAGAGATTTCTGACAATAAAATGTTGAAGCATGGTCCCTTTTTCTTGATGCACAGGATAATTGACAGGATTGTTGATGAATTTTTCCCTCCCGTCTATAAAATAGAAGGCGAGTTGGGTAACATTGAGGACAATACTGAAAATGAAACGATAAACGACTTGATGGATCAGCTATTCGATTTACGTACGGATATGTCCAGGCTCCGTCGTACCATATTACCGATGCGTGATTTATTGTACAGGATGATTTCATCAGAGCGGCTGAATTACTTAAAAGACCAGCACCTATATTTTAATGATGTGTATGATCATCTTCTTAAATTAACTGAAATGCTGGAATCCTATCGGGATTTCTCTTCCGATATCCGGGATAGTTATTTGTCGGTGAACTCTAATAATATGAATTCAACGATGATGACATTGACTGTAATCACTACCATTTTCATGCCGCTGACCTTCATAGTAGGCGTATATGGGATGAATTTTAAGTATATGCCGGAATTGAATTGGCACTATGGCTATTTCCTCATCCTCGGAATGATGGGCGGAATTGCCTTGATGATGTTTTTATACTTTGTTAAAAAAGGTTGGCTCAATCCAAGGAAAAGGTCATGAAAGAGCTAAAAATACCCAACTGACCTGTTAGTTATATGATGGGAAAAATACCGAATTTATGAGTGCTAGGTGTTGAAATGGAAGTTTCGGCTGTTGACAGTCCAGAGGAAAGCGGGCTGTATGCTGGATTTTGGTTACGCTTTGGCGCGAATATCATTGATGGAATTATAATAGGAAACCCTGCTGGAATCTTATCGGTTTTATGAGTATTTTTTGATGGAATTAGAGGAAAAGACAATGGAGCCTTTATTTTTACCATGCTTAGCTTTCTTTATTATAGTTTGTTGTATTCCTCTAAATGGTAAGGGAGTGTCGGTAAAATACTCCTGAATATTAAAGTTACGGATTTATATGGAGAACGAATCGGGTTTGGAAGGGCTGCAGGGCGTTATTTTGCAACGATCCTATCAGGTATGATCATTTATATTGGTTATATCATGGCAGCGTTTACGTCGAAGAAACAGGCACTTCACGATATGATTGCGGAACAGTAATGGTAAAAAAATGAGCTGGGTAAAAAGGGGACCTGTATGGGTCCCTTTTTTGTTTGGCCTTAATAGATAAACACATCTTGATCCTTTTTTATCATTGCGCTAAACAAAAGACAAAATTAACCGAATTATTAGGTATGTGTTGATGATAAAAAAACATGATAGGTCCATGTAACTGACAATCAGGATTTTTATGCTGGTTAAAAGATTTAGGGAATTATAAAAAGTAAGAGAAGGGCGAGATGAAATGGAAACTAATAAAGGGATATTACTGGAAAGTGGTACAAATGAGCTGGAGATAGTGGAATTTGGCATCGGTAAAAATAAATTCGGCATTAACGTAATTAAGGTGAAAGAAATCATTAATCCTGTTCCTATCACGCTTGTACCTCATTCCCATCCAAATGTGGAGGGGATCATTGAGCTTCGCGAAGAAGTCCTGCCGGTTGTGAATGTAGCGGATGCTTTAGGATTTCCGCCATCTGAAACCCCTGAGCAGGATAAATTCATAGTCGCTGAATTCAATCAGCAAAAAGTGGTTTTCCATGTTCATACTGTAACACAGATCCATCGTATTTCCTGGTCTCAAATAGAGAAGCCTTCGGATATGTATCAAGGGCTTGAAAGTCAGATTATCGGAGTAATAAAATTAAAAAGCGAAATGTTACTGTTACTCGATTTTGAAAAAATAGTGGTCGAAATCAATCCGGAATCGGGAATAAACATCCAGCAGGTTAAAAAGATTGGTAGCCGACAAAACTCAGATAAAAAATCCTGATTGCAGAAGATTCTCCATTACTGAGAAAGCTGCTTTTTGATACATTGTCGGAAGCTGGATTCAAGTACTTGGAGTTTTATGAAAATGGACTTGATGCAATTAATTATCTGGAGAATTTGATTGATTCAGGAAAAGTGGCCGAAAAAGAAGTGCAACTTGTGATTACCGATATTGAGATGCCCCAAATGGATGGTCATCATTTGACTAAAAGAATAAAGGAAAGCGGTGAACTCGCAGTATTGCCGGTGATTATTTTCTCTTCCTTGATTACGGACAGCCTGCGTCATAAAGGGCAGGTCGTAGGGGCTGACGCCCAAATCAGCAAACCCGAAATTGCTGAGCTAATAAAATTGATAGACAGGTTTATATTATAAATGTGTGAAAACGGGCCGATGAGGCATTACCTCACGGCCCGTTTGATTTATCCGGAATTCATACTTAATACTTGGAACCTTTTCCTAAAAAGGAGGATGGGAATGGATTGTGAAAAGGTTGCTTGACCGACCCACGCCCGTAAGCCCTTTTCTCGGTATTGGTTGGGGTCGGTTGTTTTTCACCTGCTTGTCCAACGTAAGATTGCAGGATTTGTTTGGCCTTGGATAATGACAACGCAGCTTTAGGATTACGTATGGATGCTGCCCGGCTGCCGAGGTGGGGTAGTTTTTTCAAATCTTCCTTAGTGGGAGGCAGATGAAAAACATATGATCCGCATTCGACAATCACGTCGGATTGTTGTGCTGCAAAGCGAGGGTTATCAGAGAAATGAAGTCCTATCTTCTTCGCTTTTCCTTCTTGCATAAGCTTGCTTAATGCGAGCCGTTTCAAATTATATAAATTTTTAGGCTCCAACGCAGTTTTTGCGTGCTTATTAACAATAAACACGGCTTGGGCAAGGGAGTTAATCGAAAACTCATCCCTTTCAGAATGTCCTTTCGTTTGGTTCATTATGGAAACTCCTTTTCTTAATAAGGTTAGAAGGGCATTGCAAACTCCTTCAATAAAAACCTGTTTTTATAATGGGTGAAATATAGACGTGTGCCAATAAGGCAAGAAATAGTTAAAAATTAATGCATGTACATACCTAGGCTATGACAATCATTTCCCAACACTTTACCATCTATGCATTTCATATTATACCACTTCAAAATATATAAGGAAGTAAAATTCAATCGGATGCCTTTTAAGCTAAGAAAAAGAAGGCGTTTAATGACGCCTTCTGTCCAATCCTCATCTAGTGTATATATTGATATTTTCGGATACTCCAGCCTGTGCGCCGAATTGTTGTTGCTGGTAGCCCTGAAAACCTTGATAAGCAGGGTAAGCAGGATAAGGAGGGTAAGCGGGTGGAAATGGGGGAGGATATGGAGCGTAGACTGGTGGACGGTTATTGAATAGCAACGGTCCAATTGCCAATCCTGCAACAAAAGCTACAGGCGCCAATAGAGGAAAGAAAGGAAAGAAGCGCTCGTCATTCCAATATTCAGGTCCATATTCATTCCCATATGCATTTCTGTATTCGTTCTGTAGCATCATGGTTTGTGGATAGTGGTAGTAAGGAAAATGCTGTACTTGCATAATTAGCCTCCTTTTCTCTAATTCTTTACATAGTATGGATTTTTTTTAGAAAAGAGCCTGTTTCATCTTAATCTGTTATAATGAATCTACTTGTGAGAAAAATTTGGGGTGACTGTAATGGATCGGTTAAAAAGCTTTATTGCCGTCGGTTTCGGAGGAGCAGCGGGAGCGTTATTGCGTTATTGCGTAATCTTGACCACTGCCCATTCCTTCTTCCCGTTTGGAACCCTCTTAATAAATATAGTAGGCAGCTTTTTACTTGGGATGATAAGTGGCTATTTCGCCTCAAAAAAGAAATCGTATGTTTTTTTGGCTCTGGGAAGCGGGTTTTGCGGCGGTTTCACCACGATGTCCACGTTTTCCCAAGAAATGGTGAATCTATTACAGACTTCTCTGCCATTTGCAGGACTGTATCTTGTGTCCACGCTTTTATTTGGTTTGGTCGCCGGTTTCCTCGGACTGTGCCTTTCTAATATAAGGAGAGGTGAGACCTTATGATAGAAGTTTTTTCAGTTTTTATAGGAGGCTTTTTTGGAGCATCCTCTAGATATGTCTTACAGATTATTTTTAATAGGCTATTGCCAGGTGGCTCAATACCCATTAGTATTTTACTGATTAACCTTATAGGATCTTTCGGTTTAGGAATGGCATTTCCACAGAAAGAAAGCTGGGCTTTATCTTTACAAGTTTTCATTACAATAGGTTTCTTAGGGGCTTTTACGACCTTTTCCACGTTTAGTATGGAAACACTAGAACTTATTAGAAAACACCGTTATATAGATAGTCTTATCTATATAACGGTGTCGGTTATAGGTTGTATCGGAACTTTCCTGTGTGGCTACTTAAGCATGTTATGACTTTATGCCGCTTACCTATGTTTGCTGGTAAAAAAAACCTGGTTTTCTCAGATATACATCTAATGCTATAATTCATAAGAATACATTACAAATGATTTATGGAACAAGTTGTTTTAGTCGCACAGGTTTTGTTAATAAGTCTGGCGGTTTTCCCCTGTGTTCTTTTCTTATCATTTTTCGGCCTGGAATTCGTAAACCGTCAACTCAGGACGCGAAAGAAAACGATAAGGGAGTCGGGTAGTGCCAAGCCCTCTATTAACATGTAACGTTAACGAATCGATTTCATACGTGCCTTCTCGGTACTTTTCAGCGTATGGGGGAGTTACAAGTGCTCCGGCAAAGGGAATTTGTACTTGGCCCCCATGACTGTGACCGCTTATTTGATACTGGATGTCGTAAGTCCTTGATATGTCGGCAAGGTCAGGAGCATGCGAAAGCATAATGGTGAACACTTCTTCTGGAATGCCTGAAAGGGCTTTTTCAAAATCCGGTTTTCCAAGCATAGCATCATCAACCCCGGCAATGAATATTTCTTCTGCCGTTAATAAGGTAATCTTAGTCGAGGTATTTTGCAGCATGGTAAAATGAGATTTATTCATGATATCGTTGTAAATTTCCGAGCCATATCCCCCATGATCATGGTTGCCATAGATGCTGAATTTTCCAAGCGGCGCTTTGAGCTGATTCAAAACAGGAGGGATTTTCTGTTGAGCCTTGTATTTATTAGGCTGGTCCATTAAATCTCCGGTAAATAAAATAACATCCGGGTCGAGTTGGTTTATCTTATTGACAATTGCTTGTAAATCTTTAAGCTGAAATTGAAAACCTAAATGAGTATCACTGAATTGGACCATTTTCATGCCATGGAAACCTTCAGGGATAAGGGGATGTCGAATGATTTTATGCTTGGTTTCTAACCATTTCGGCTCCAAATTATGGGCATAATAGCTGCCGCCAATACCTAAACCGGTTAAGGTAGCCAATGTACCAAGGCTTTTTTTTAAAAATGTTCTTCTGGATATGGGTTTATTCAAATTAATCAACCTATCTAATATAAAAATGTTACTTCCTCATACTAACAAACAATATTCATAAAATGAAGAAAATATCTTCTGTACGCACATGAAAAACATGTAAACTGGGGTTTAATGAAACCGTATCCGGTTTGAAATTGAACATCTATACGGAGGTAACATGATGACCGAACCAATGTTTATTACACTGATTATACTTCTATGCGCCATTGCGCTTTTTATACAAGGAAAATTCCGCGCAGATTTAATTGCACTTAGTGGACTTTCCATACTTGGTTTACTGGGGATACTTACATTGGATGAGCTAGTGGCCGGGTTTGCGAATCAAGCGGTGATCATGCTGGCTGGGCTATTTATCGTCGGTGCCGGCCTTTTAAATACAGGAATCGTGGAAAAGGCAGGAAATAAGTTGTTAGGTTTATGCGGGGGCAGTGAATGGAAATCGCTGCTTATCGTCATGCTTACAGCTGGAATATTAAGTGCGTTTTTAAGTGGAACGGGCATTGTTTCCATACTGCTTCCGCTCGTTATGAGCATGGCTTTACAACAAAAAACAAGTCCGACAAGGTATTTATTGCCCCTTGCCTATGCAAGCAGTATTGGCGGACTATTAACACTTACCGGTACACCCTCCAATATGGTCGTTGCTGATGTATTACGGCAAAACGGAATAGGAACATTATCATTTTTTGACTTTACACCAGTGGGCTTAATCGCTTTTGCAGCAGGATTATTGTTCATGTTGACACTTGGGCGCCTGTTACTACCCGAGAAAACGATTGCCGCGAACAATAGTGTCAAGGGACTGTCTGCAGGGGAGCTTGCCGGCATGTACAAAGTGTATGACCGATTGCATTATCTGCATATACCCGCTACTTCCGATATTGTTGGGGAAAGGCTGTCAGACCTTCAGCTTCCTATCCAGTATGAATTGACTTTGATTGAAATTCAGCGGAAGCCAAAGGATAAGCAATTGCCGCTGTTGCAAAGACAGCTGACGATTCCAGCCAGAGCGGATGAAGTTCTTCATCCTGAAGATATCATTTTGGTGTTTGGGGAAGAAGAAGCAGTTGAGAGATTGGCACTTAACTATGAACTGGAGTTTAAGCATTTCAATACCGAACAAATAAAAAAACATTTTCTAAGCAGTAGATTTGGATTGACGGAAATATTGATCGTTCCGAATTCGGATTATGAAAACCAGACATTGATAGATGTGCATTTTCGTGAGAAATACCAATGTAATGTGCTGGCAATCAATCGGAATGGTGAATATATTCAAGCGGATGTCGGTACGGAACGTCTGAAACCTGGGGATGCAATCCTGATACATGGAGAATGGGAGAACATTGAGCGGATATCCTCGGATTTACAGGATGTCATCGTTATTGGCAGTACTTCGGAAGATGGCTCTCCGGTCAACTCCAAAGGTAAAACATGGATTGCCTTGGGCATCACTGCATTGATGGTCATTCTTTTATCGATGGAGTCAATCCCTGCTGTGCTATCAGTTTTGACGGCCGCATTGTTGATGGTAATCACTGGCTGTGTCCGTTCGATGGAAGATGCTTACCAAAAGATTAACTGGGAACCTGTTCTATTGATCGCCGCCATGTTCGGAATAACGGCAGCATTGGATAATACGGGTGGAGTAAGAATGATAAGTGATTGGCTGGCCGTTCTATTCAGTAATATCGGGGCACATGGTATTTTAGCATTCTTTTACCTCCTGACACTTATCCTAAGCCAATTCATCCCGTATGGAGCAGCGACGGTAATCATGACGCCCATTGCCCTGACGTCTGCAGTGAATCAAGGAATCGATCCTCTTCCTGTATTTTTATGCCTTGCAGTTGCAGGCAGTTTGGCGTTATCCACGCCTAGGGTTGCCACTACAAATGCGCTTGTCATGACAGCAGGTGATTACAAGTATAAGGACTTTATCGTGATCGGGATATCCATACAGATCTTCATTGGCGTTATCATGGTGATCACCATCCCATGGTTCTTCCCTTTTTAATTAGTCATTAAGGCATTGTTCGATTTATGAACAATGCCTTTTCGACGAGGAATCGTTTAGTTTCATTCAAAAATCATGACTGAAAAAAGAGTTATGTTGTAGGAATTAAAATTATATATTATCAATACTAGAAACTAATGGTATAATTTTTGCATATTGGTGTTTCGTAATTAGGGGGAAGATGCATCATGGATACAGAAAAAATATTGAAGAATTTAGACAGGGTGACACCATTCTTTCAACCGATTTTCAGTGCAGATCAACATCAGGTAATCGGATATGAAATTTTAGGGCGTTATGAGGAACAATCAGAATATAAAAGCCTTGGCCCTTTTTTTCACGATTCTGCAGTGCCGGAAGAGTACAGGGTGGAAGTGGATAATTACGTTCTTGAAATAGCCTTGGAAAGAATAAAAGACTATGGTGAAGATTTTCTTATCTTTATTAACAGAGATCCAAATTTGCTTATGCTGGATCATGGCGAAGAATTCATGGAGATTTTACATCGTCATTTTCAACCGGAGGAAATGCACCGGATTGTGCTGGAATTATCAGACACGATCAGTCCGGAAAACTTAGACCCTTTGCAGCATGTGCTCGCTTATTTTAAAACATATGGGATTAAGATAGCTCTCGATCATTTAGGACAAGACACGCAATTGGACCGAATTGCACAAATTTCTCCGAATATTTTAAAAGTTAACCTGGACCAGCTTCGCATATCAGGTGGAGATGCCTATCAGGTCATACTGTTTTCTCTAACCATGCTTGCGCGAAAAATAGGCGCCAATCTACTATTTGAGAACATTGAGTCTGAATACCAGCTTCGCTTTGCATGGAAAAACGGTGGACGATATTATCAAGGGTATTTTTTGGCGAAACCGGAAGGTGAGTTCATCAATAAGGATTTATTGCGTGAAAAATTCCATCAAGAATGTCAGTCCTTCATTTCACTTGAGACCAAGAAGCTTGAAGCCGTTTATCAAAAGACTTCGCAATTCAACGAAAATATGCAAAGCTTCTTAAAACAGCAAAAGCGAGTTGGCTCCCATGAAGAATTTCTTCGTAGTTTGGCGAAAAAATTGGATTACATATGTTTTCGGCTTTATGTTTGTGATGAAGAGGGGTATCAAAAATCACCCAATATCCTCCATAAGGACGGGCAATGGTTAGTACAACCCAAATATATGAATAAAAATTGGAGCTGGAGACCTTATTTTCTCGAAAACATCGTAAAGATGCGTAATGAGAAGAAAGGAATTTTATCCGATTTATACAGTGATATCGAAACGGGAGAAACCATCCGGACCTTTTCATATCCCCTGAATGATAAGGAATACATTTTCTTTGATCTTTCTTATAGTTATTTATATGAAAATGAAGCCCTTTTATAGAAAAACGGTTCATGTATATAATCCCTTGAAGTGTGTAACATAAGCAGAAATGATGCACTTGGAGGAGACATATTTTGAGCACGTACATCTGGATTTTAATCATAATCGTTACAGTCATGGCGCTATATCTGCTCTTTTATACTTATTCTGTAGCAAGGGCACAGAAAGTGAAAGCCAGATATGATTCGATGATTGATGATTCGGTTAAAGAACATCCGTATTTAAAGAACCCGGTATTCGTTTCCCTTTTTGTCGGGACGGTTTTGGTTGCCGGTTTTATTTTTTACTATGCTTTTCAATAATTGCAAGAGGGAGATTTCGATTTCATGAAATCTTCTTTTTTTATTGTGAAGGAATGGGCAATGGTATCAAGGTATCCCGGAGAATTTGATTTTGTAGTTTGGCTTTGATTTTGACGGGTATTGAAAGGCATAGGCAAAAATCAGAACCATTAGGAGAAATTCTATAACTAGGAGATGATTGTAATGAGGAAATATCTAGTTGCATGTCTTGCCAGTGTCCTTCTTTTTTTAGGAGGAGGGTTAACAGCTTCAGCGGAGGGTTTACATAGAGAGGAAGTACTATCTTTAGTACAAGATGCCATGGAGAACCAAGGCTCGATCAGTGAGGAAGTACGTACTAAGGAAGCGATTGAAGGGAAGCTGGATGAACATTTCACAGGTGGTTTCATCAAGAAGTTTGTCCAAGCGAATGTAGTGAAAGTCGATGGCGGTTATACCACATTTGGATCAGATTTCGCTCCGTATTATATCCCTTTTTTCAGTTATGACAAGAATACGGAAATTGTATATGGGAAAAACGGTGATGTCATTAATGTTCAAGAGGAATTCCAGGGCACTGGGGACGGACCGGTATCGATGGAAAAACATGTTGAATCAGTTACATTGAAAAAGGAGAATGACGTTTGGAAGGTAATGGACGTAAAGTATGAAAGCGAAAAAATGAGATGAAGTATACAAAAGGAAAGTCTTCCTTCATCTGAAAAATATGGAGCCTGAAAAAGTCTAGAGGAGGGCAGCCTTCTCTAGACTTTTTGCTATATATTCAGTTCTTTTTTTATTTCGTCCAGTTCAAAACCGATAATGGCTTTCCCATCGATGACGACCGTTGGCGTGGAATAGGCGCCATATTTATTCGTTAGTTCTTTACGTGCATGTCCATCTGCTTTAATATCCTTTTCTTTGTATACGACATTATTATCATCAAAGAACATTTTCATGATTTTGCAGGGAGGGCAATCAGGTTGGGTATAAAGCGTTACGTCTTTCATTTCATTCCTCCATGTATGCTATATGTTAGATGTACTTTTTCATTATAGAGAATCGCAGGACATTTGAATAGGGAAAAACCTTGAAGGAACCTTTTTACTTAACCTTTTCCTGTTTTATCAGATAGTCTATCAGCCCCATGGAACAAACGTTTACGTCCATGGCGATGATTTCAAAAACGGGATGATCAGTAATGATTCCTTTTTCACCTAAATGAACCGCGACTTCCGTGAAAATATTTTTACTGGTTGCCGCTACTTGTTCCTCAAAGCTATCATATTCCCTATATGCCGATTTGGCAGTCTCCACAAATTTGGGCAGCCAATAATGAAGTTGTTTATATACTTCCTTAGGGTTTTCCGATACCCCGTAATGACCAAAATATATACGCTCGACGCCGATGCTTTCGTACAATTCCGCTGCAGCAAGCATCGCATCGGGATTAAATTGGTTTGGTGATGTGGATGGTAAATAAAATTCCAAACCTTCTTCATCAAGTTCACGATAAAAGATGCCGACGGTGTCACCTGAAAACATGCCTTTTGATACGGAATCGAAAATGCTTAAATGATGGTTTGCATGCCCTGGGGTGTCATAAAAGGTCAAGTAGGAATTATCACTGGTCTTTAGGGCTTCCCTATCATGTAAAGTCAGCATTCTTTCAAATGGAATAGGTAAAATCGGATTGAAAAGCTCATTGAATTCTTCACCATAGACAGCTTTAGCCCCAGCGATCAAACGTGTTGGGTCTTCTAGATGCCGTGCACCTTTTGGATGGACGATCACTTTGGCGTTCGGACAATGCTGTAAAAAAAGTCCCGCTCCACCTGCATGGTCCAAATGTATATGGGTAAGAATGATATATGTAATATCCACAGGGGAGATTCCCAAATCTTCAAGACCCTTCATTAAATGGGGGATGGAAGGGCTGGCGGAAGTTTCGACTAAAGTGATGTCTGTATCGGCAATTACATATGTTCCTGTTCGATTTCTTCTATTCAAATCAAAACCATCAATCAATGAAATGCGATAACCAAGTTCACTAATGTTTTGCAACTAGAATCTACCTCCAGAAAATTTTTCATGTACAAAATCCATTCCTTATTTTATTCTGTTAATAGTACCATGTAAAGAATGAAGTTTTAAATTATTCTGAATTTATTTCAGCGTGGCTACTGGATAGAAAAGTATGGTATAGTGAAACCTATCGAAAAGGTTTTATTCAGAAAGGAGAGGGAGTATGTCTCAATTACAGGGCATTCTTACCAGATTGAAAAGTCTTCAAGAGCAAGCGAAGGAATCTGAATCTGCTCAACGTTTTTTTGAAATAGATGGTGTGAAAAAGTGCCAGGTTACATATTTCAGCAAAACAGAAATGTTCGAGCTTGAAGTATACAGTGATAAAGGGAAATCAGCAAAATATCAATTCGATAATATTGATATGATTACCATTGAAATCTTTGATCTTCTTCAATCTTAAAAAATTATTAAAAGTCGCCTTCCCATGGAAGCGGCTTTTTTTATTGTGCATGAAACCGTTCAATTATTACTTTTTGAATGAAGAAGTGATTTTTACGACATCTTATTAATTGGAGGGATAAAAATGAAAAATCCAATGGTAATTTGTCCTGTTTGCGGAGAAGAAAGGGAAATGGAAAATGTATTAACGGCACAATCAAACCAAAATGTGATTTATCAATGCCCGGAATGCGGTTTTAAACAGGTTAACATTAAAACTAGTAAGGGGTAAGGAGCTTTGTCAAAATCCCACAGTTTGGGATTTTATTGATCTAGGAATGAGCCTTTTCTGCTTACATATGTTAAACTAATGAAAGAGCTGTATATAAAAACATATGGTAAGGGGTTTTAACATGATCGGTACTCATGATGGGGATTTATTGGAATCCAGCGTTAAAGACTTAATGATTTCTTCTGAACGCGTGGCCCACGTGCAGGTAACCAATAATTTAGAACATGCACTTTTGGTATTAACAAAGAGCGGTTATACGGCCATTCCTGTGTTAGATCCGATGTATAAACTGCATGGCTTAATCAGCACACCAGTCATTCTTGATTCAATTTTGGGACTGGAACGAATTGAATTCGATAATCTTGAGAATAAAAAAGTTTCTGAAATAATGAATATAGAAATACCTCGCCTGCATATTGAAGATACTTTGACAAAGGGTGTGGAATTGTTAATCGATCATCCGTTTGTCTGTGTAGAGAATGACGAACATGTATTTGAAGGTATCTTAACTAGAAGAGCAATCTTGAAAAAAGTATTTAAACAAAATACAGCTGAATAAAAATGTGGCTGAATATGGTTAACCTTAAGACTCGCCAGTTGGCGAGTTTTCTTGTTTTTACATATTTGTACCAGTTGATGGTAAAATCTAAAAACAGTTATTGCTTATTAGGAAAGGATGGCGGAAATTGGGCCAAGCAGTGGATAGAGCAAAAGTGCAGAATAAAAAATTGAAACGTCCCTTCGTTTTAGCTGCCATCATGTTGGCTATGTTTATGAATGCTATTGAAGGAACGATCGTTTCGACGGCTATGCCAGCTATTGTAAGCGATTTAGGTGGTTTTTCACTTTACAGCTGGGTGTTTTCAGGCTATTTGTTAATGAACGCTGTGACAGTCTTGATATATGGAAAGCTCTCAGATATTCTCGGTAGAAAACCTGTCTTATTATTTGGGATCGTTGTTTTCTTAATTGGCTCCCTTCTTTGCGGCTTTGCCAATTCCATGACGGAACTCATCATTTATCGCTTTGTACAAGGTTTTGGGGCAGGGGCTGTAGCTCCAGTAGCTTCAACGATTGTTGGTGATATCTATAAAAATGAGGAGAGGGCACGCGTTCAAGGGTATCTATCGAGCGTTTGGGGCATTTCAGCGGTAATGGGGCCGGCTTTGGGCGGCATGCTCGTTGAATCCCTGACTTGGAAGCTTGTATTTTGGGTTAATATTCCTCTAGGCTTACTATCTTTTATAGGGATTTGGTTTTTCCTTCATGAAAAAATTGAAAAGAAAAAACGTGATATCGATTACCTTGGTGCAACCCTATTGACGTTATCCATATCCACTCTTATGGTGATACTCGTAGAAGGGGGAGTAAAATGGTCATGGGCTTCAGCTCCAGTCATTTCACTGGCATTAGTGGCCATAATCGCCTTTATCTTATTCATTCTTCAGGAAATGAAAGCAACCGAACCGATGATGCCATTTGAAATCTGGCAGGAGCGCTCCATCTTGATTGCGAATCTTGTATCTCTGACGACAGGGGTGATGATGATAGGATTATCAAGTTTCCTCCCAACATTCGTTCAGGGTGTGATGGAACGCTCTCCTACGGTAGCTGGGTTTACATTGACAGCCATGTCAATTGGCTGGCCGATCGCTTCAATGGTATCAGGCAAGTTATTGATGAAAATAGGCTTCAAAGCAACCTCCCTCCTTGGAGGGTGCTCGCTGATCCTTGGGAGTTTGATCCTAGTATGGATGAAGCCAGAAGCAGGGCCCCTTATTGCTGCCATGGGATCCTTCTTTGTCGGTGTAGGGATGGGTTTGACTTCTACCTCATTCATTGTCGTCATTCAAAAAACAGTCAGCTGGGAACGCAGGGGGATTGCGACAGCTTCTAATATGTTCATGCGTAATTTAGGAAATACGGTAGGTGCAGCATTACTTGGAGGAATCATGAATACGAGACTTCAAGCCTATTTAAACGAGCATGCACCATCCGGTTCGGGAGTGACGATAGATACGGCAAATAAACTGTTGAACAGTGAAGAACGTACGAAGCTTCCTGAAAATGTGGTAAAAGTTTTGCAGGAAGGACTTACATTGTCTTTACAAACGATTTATCTCATTGTTCTAGTCTTCTCAGTAATCAGTTTCATGTTACTTACAAGACTAAGAAAGAATAAGAAGGCATATGAGAATAAGGCAGACTCATAATCGGGGCTTGCATTTAAGTGGAAGGGAAATGCGACTCGGATGATCATGGAATCAATCATGCGATCGAGACCGTATGTTGAATTTCTGCTGTCGATGTGCCTGCATTGAATGATGCAAAACTGATGACCAGCAATAATATGATCGTAAAAGGATATTCACTCCATTTCTTTTCCCTTGTAATATATGCGGACTTTGTTGATAATTAAATGTAAATAAATTAAGTCAGCATGATAAGAATTAATTATCAAGAGGTTGGTGTGTATGTCGTTTTCAGAATTTCATTTATTATCTGTACTTGCTCAGGAAATGAATATGAGAAAAGCTGCTGAGCGGTTGTTCGTTTCACAGCCGGCTTTATCACAGCGTTTACAATCAATAGAAAAGGATTGGGGATCGAAACTGTTTCTGCGTTCACAAAAAGGGCTGTCGCTGACGCCTGCAGGGGAAGCGGTAATCCGTTTGGCCAATGAGGTAATAGAAAAAGAAGAAAAGGTCAGGGAAAGTATCCAAGCTATGGATCATGAAGTATATGGTACTTTGAAAATAGCCTGTGCCTCGATTGTCGGTCAAAATTGGCTTCCGCAAGTATTAAAAAAATTCGTTCAAAAATATCCCTATGCCAAAATTTCATTAATCACTGGCTGGAGCAGTGAGATTTTAAAGTCTTTGTATGAAGGGCAAGTACATATTGGAATCATAAGGGGAGCCCCGGATTGGAAAGGGGTTAAACAGCATTTATTTACAGATATGCTTTATTTGGTGGATACTGAAATGAAGGAACTGAATCAAGTGTTTGAAACGGACCGGCCATTCATTCAGTTTAAAAGCGATTCGAATTATTACCAGGAAATTCAGGACTGGTGGCACCGACAATTTAAAACGACACCCAAAAACACCATAGTCGTGGATCAAATCGAAACATGCAAACAAATGGTATTTAACGGCATTGGATATGCAATCCTGCCTGCCATCACTTTACATGATAAAGATACGAATGTTTTTAAAATCCCTCTTCTAGATGGGCATAATCACTCAATCGAACGGGATACATGGCTTTGCGGCTATGAATCTGCTTTCCAGTTAAAGCAAGTCCAAGCATTCACGGAAGTGGTAAAAGAGCATATTCGCCAACAAGGAATGTTATGAGTCCGATGACGAAAATGTCAATAGGGCAGAATAATATTTAAGAGTGACATTCAACTTGTCTTGCCGGCATTTGTCTGTTAAATTTAAGACGAGTAATGATACATATTAGGAGGTTTTACCCGGAATGAATAAAATGGATGCAAATGAAATTATTTCTTTTATCTCAAATAGTAAAAAATCGACACCAGTAAAAGTATATGTCAAAGGTGATTTAGAAGGTATGGATTTTGGACCAGCTTCTAAAACCTTCATTACAGGAAATACAGGGGTTGTATTCGGTGAGTGGTCTGATGTCGAAGAGGCAATCGAGGCAGCGGGGACAAAAATCGAGGATTATGTAGTTGAAAACGATCGCCGTAACTCTGCCATTCCTTTATTGGACCTAAAAGGCATCAAAGCCCGTATCGAGCCTGGAGCAATAATCCGTGACCAAGTATCGATCGGTGACAATGCAGTGATCATGATGGGAGCATCGATCAATATTGGCTCCGTCATTGGTGAAGGCACAATGATTGACATGAATGCAATACTGGGAGGACGTGCAACAGTGGGTAAAAACTGTCACGTTGGTGCAGGTGCAGTATTAGCAGGTGTCATCGAGCCTCCTTCTGCACAACCGGTCATTTTGGAAGACGATGTTTTAATCGGAGCTAATGCGGTGGTTCTTGAAGGTGTGAAAATCGGTCAAGGTTCAGTTGTAGCGGCTGGTGCAATTGTAACGAAAGACGTTCCGCCTTACTCAGTGGCTGCTGGTATCCCGGCGAAGGTCATTAAACAAATTGATGAAAAAACTAAATCAAAAACAGAGATCATGCAAGAACTTCGCCAACTTTAATTTCTTAAGTGAATATTGCCTTAAGCGTGGATATAATTATCCACGCTTTCTGTATAGGAGGGAATAATGTGAAAACAAATCCTTTTGCCGAGATCCGGCGTGATTTGCATCAAATACCGGAGATAGGATTTAAAGAATATAAGACGCAGCAATATCTATTGAATTACATAACGAGTCTTGCCTCTGAGCGAATAGAAATAGAAACTTGGCGAACGGGGATATTCGTAAAAGTGAAGGGAAGGAGCCCTCGGAAAATAATTGGCTATAGGGCAGATATAGACGGTCTGCCGATAAAAGAGGAAACTGGGCTGCCCTTCGCATCCAAACATGAGGAACATATGCATGCCTGCGGCCATGATTTTCATATGAGCATCGGTTTGGGATTATTGACGTATTTCGCCGAAAATCAAATCGATGATGACTTGCTATTCATTTTCCAGCCGGCAGAAGAAGGCCCTGGTGGTGCGGAACCGATGCTTAAATCGGAGACCATGAAAAAATGGAAGCCTGACATGATCCTTGCTTTACATATTGCTCCAGAGTATCAAGTTGGAACGATTGCCGTTAAAGAAGGGCTTCTATTTGCCAATACATCTGAATTGTACATCGATTTGAAAGGTAAAGGAGGGCATGCAGCCTATCCACATGAAACAAAAGACATGGTCATCGCGGCCTGCTCGCTTGTAGGGCAACTGCAAACCATCGTTTCGCGGAATGTAAATCCACTTGATTCAGCTGTCATTACAGTTGGGAAGATTACTGGAGGAACCGTTCAAAATATTATTGCAGAGACAGCGCGGCTAGAAGGCACAATACGAACCCTTAACCCCGAATCGATGGTAAAGGTCAAGTCAAGAATTAAAGCGCTTGTGGATGGTATACAAGTTGGATATGAGTGCTTGGCAGAAATCGACTATGGTGCGATGTATCACCAGGTGTATAATGAGGAAAGGCTGACCCGGGAATTCATGGAATTTACAGACAAGGCATCGGATGTTCATTTGCATCGCTGTACTGAAGCGATGACCGGTGAAGATTTTGGATATATGTTAAAGGAGATTCCAGGTTTCATGTTCTGGCTAGGGGTTTCATCAGAATACGGATTGCACCATGCTAAGTTGAGTCCGGATGAAAGTGCGATCGAACTCGCGATTAACCATTTGACGGATTATATAACGTTTAAAGGAAACAGAGCTTAAAAAACGCTTTTCAGGACGGAACATTAAAGAGAGAACGAATGATGTTGGAGGGCTTATTGTGAAAAAAGAATTTGCGGTGATTGGACTTGGCCGTTTTGGCGGCAGTATAGTCAAGACATTGGCTGAAGAGGGATTAGGAGTGCTGGCCATTGATGCAGACGAAGATCGAGTGAATGAATTTGCCAAAATAGCTTCTCATGCCGTAGTAGGGGATACGACAGATGAAAATGTGCTGAGAAACATAGGAATTCGTAATTTTGATCACGTCATCGTAGCGATTGGCGAGAATATTCAAGCAAGTATATTGACGACTCTCATGCTTAAGGAATTGGGTGTCGGAAATGTTACGGTAAAAGCGCAAAATGATTATCATGAGAAGGTTCTTCGTAAAATCGGGGCCGACTTCGTTGTGCACCCCGAACGAGATATGGGGAGAAGGATTGCACATAATATCGTCTCCAATAATATTCTCGATTATTTGGAGCTATCTGATGAACATTCCATCGTCGAAATTGTTGCAAGCCAAAAGATGAATGGAAATTCGATATTTGATCTTGATATCCGAGCCCACTATGGGCTGAATATCGTCGCGATTAAAAGAGGGAACGAAATAAATGTCTCCCCACAGGCAAGCGATTTAATACATAAAGGTGATATATTGATCGTCATCGGAGCGGATTCGGACATCAATCGTTTCGAAAAAAAGATTGTAGAATAAGCAAGCGTCCTGCTAAATTAGTATCAGGCAGCGCTCACTTTCTTTTATCAAAGGAAAACAAAAAGGTTTCGGAATGGTCTCATACCGAAACCTTTTTGTTTTTTTATTGGTTTTGAAGCAGATACCGAGAATAGCCTGCAGCGAAAATTTTTTTAAGTTCCCTTAAAGTAGTCCAACGCATACGATACTTCTTTTGCGTCTTTCGAATACACGCTCTTTCGTTTCTTTACGTTTCGCATATATTGATTTTACATCTTCATTATGACGCAGATGATCTGCTTCTTCCATAATTCTTGCCAAAAATAGCGTGTCGCCGCTTACTTTCGGAAGCTATCATCAATACCCGATAGAAAATCTGTTCAAACAGGCCAGTATCTTTAAAGCTCCGCCCATTTTTTTTCGCGATCGTAGAGAAAGCAGACCTTTGAATAAATATCTTTCACCAAGTCATGCCCGAAAGCAAGTGCCCTACGTTCCAATCGCCGGTCAAATTTAGTAAACCTAAAAAAACTGTGGACAAACTCAATTATAATCGAGTTTGTCCACAGTCTGAAAACCCAGCCATATGATGGCTGGGTTTTTTTGTTTATTGGACTTCCATGATGATCGGTAGGATCATAGGACGGCGTTTAGTTTTTTCATATAGGAATGGAGATAAAGTGTCTGTAATCTCATTTTTAATTTCAGACCATTGAGTAGTTTTGCGATCCATCACTTTATTTAAATGCTTAGTGATCAAGGATTGAGCATCACTGATCAGGTCTCCCGATTCCCTCATATAGACAAATCCGCGTGAGATGATGTCAGGGCCGGACGCAATTTTGAATTCCTTCATATTTATGCTGACAACGACAACCACAAGACCTTCTTCGGAAAGAATCCGACGATCGCGTAAGACGATATTACCGATATCCCCGATGCCGCTTCCATCGATATAAACGGAGCCTGAAGGGATTTTACCAGCAATTTGTGCTGTGTTTTCACTTAAGGAAAGAACTTCACCATTATCCATGATAAAGCAATTTTCTTCCGGGACACCGCAATCGACTGCATGACGGGCATGAAGTTTTTGCATGCGATATTCACCATGGATTGGCATGAAGAATTTTGGCTTTATCAAACGAAGCATTAGTTTTTGTTCCTGCTGTCCGCCATGACCTGAAGTATGAATATCATTCAGTGGCCCTGAAATGACGTCTGCACCTGCACGATATAATTGATTAATCGTTCTGGAAACACTGATTGTATTACCAGGAATAGGTGAAGAAGAAAATACGACTGTATCACCAGGAATGATTTGAATTTGACGGTGAGTCCCATTTGCTATCCTTGACAGTGCTGCCATTGGTTCACCTTGGCTGCCTGTACAAAGGATGGTTACTTTGTTCGCAGGCATACGATTTAATTGCTGTACATCTATAAATGTATCTTTAGGCGCTACGATATAACCAAGGTCTTGGCCAATTGATATGGCGGAATCCATACTGCGGCCAAAAACAGCTATTTTACGGCCATTAGCCACGGCTGCTTCTACAACTTGCTGAAGGCGATGGATGTTCGATGCAAACGTTGCAAAAATGATCCGGCCGTCAACCTTACGGAAAATGTCTTGAATGGTATCGCCGACACGGCTTTCAGACATAGTGAAGTTCTGCACTTCACTATTTGTGCTATCCGAGAGTAAGCACAATACGCCTTCTTTGCCAATTTCAGCCATCTTGGTCAAGTTTGCTGGCTCGCCAACAGGTGTGAAGTCAAATTTAAAATCACCAGTATGGACAATTTGCCCAGGTGGCGTTTTTACAACGATTCCATAAGAATCAGGGATACTGTGAGTTGTGCGGAAGAATGAGACGGAAGTCTTCCGGAACTTGATCACTTCATCTTCACTGATTTCAATCATGGTTGTCTGACGTAAAAGGCCATGTTCTTCCAATTTATTCCGAAGTAATCCAAGTGCAAGCTTCCCGCCGTACACAGGGACATTCACTTTTCTAAGTAAATAAGGAATCCCGCCAATATGGTCTTCATGGCCATGCGTGATGAAAACACCTTTAATTTTATCTACATTTTTCTCTAAATAGCTGTAATCCGGAATCACATAGTCAATACCGAGAAGTTCATCTTCAGGAAATTTAATTCCAGCATCAATGACGATGATCTCATCTTGAAACTGAACAGCATATGTGTTCTTACCGATTTCGCCTAAACCGCCCAGGGCGAATACAGCTGTTTGATCATTTTTTACAAATTTCATAAATTATAGCTCCAATACTTTGTAATCTTCATTTTGTTTTTCATATTCTAAATATGCTCCGGTTACCGGTAGTACAATTTCTACGTTATAAGGTTCTTTTTTTAATTTTAAACGGACGTCACGAACAGATTCACCTTCAACAAACACTGTTTTAGTATTCTCCCTGATGGGAACCTCTGCTATGGTTACTTGATAGTATACCTTAAAAACCATTTTAATCTCTCCTCACTTGTTTGCATTGCTTTTTTCATTATATATAAAAACAACAATTTTTTCATGTTTTTCAACATCATGTAAAAATAAACCCAGCTCCGCCATAAAAACGGAAGGGGTTTTGATGAATTAAATATACCAATGTCTAAAAAAGTATATAAAAAAATAGATGGCAGATATCGGGTATCAATCCAATTATAGCTTCCTCTATCATATATCCTATCCGTTTTTACTATGTGTAAAACTTAAATCGCTAAGAAAAGTTTCTGCAAGCTTCTTTTCATGCGAAAATAGTTTACTCACTTTATCTTATTTAAATGGGATCCTTTTTCGCAGACGATTTCTTTCTTAATTATATAGTACCATTGGGTACAGCGTTTCATGAAAAGACAACGGCTAATAATTTGATGAATTATGTAATCACCTTGCATATCAATGCCAAGATAGAAAGAATGCTTAACAAGAACTTTACAACAAGGAAGAAGCCCTCCGCAAGTTTTTGAAGGGCTGTCCGAAAAAAATTCGCATATGGATGACGGCCATGGCAGGATATGAATGGCAAATCATGCGATAGATTTTTTTCTTAAAAGATCATTCCACTGTTTAACAAGCTTTTTACGAAGCTTTTTTAACATGGCGATCACGCTCCCTTAGTTATTATTGTATAGGATTATTCAATAATGTAAATATGTCTTTACAAGTACTTGGCCCATTTTTGAAAAAAAAGGCACATTCATACCGACAACTGTGATTTCAGAGGCAAGAAGGAGGGGAGAAGTGTAAGATGGAAAACCTGAGTTTTAGTTCTATTAAGAATAGTATATGCTCATTCTTGAATACAAACCGTAACTTTGAGTGGAATTCGGTAGAGTTACTTGACTTATCTTGATGACAATTATTAAATGGGTACATATTAAAAAAGGAAAAATGAATGAATTGGAAGTGAATCGTTAGTGAAAATCGTATTTTTTGATATTGACGGAACATTGCTTGATCATGAAAAAAAGTTACCTGCTTCAACGAAAAAAGCCATTAAGCAATTACAGGATAGCGGGGTTTTCGTAGCGATTGCCACTGGAAGGGCACCGTTTATGTTCGAGTCTTTAAGGGAAGAACTGGGCATCGATACATTCGTTAGTTTCAATGGACAATACGTTGTTTTTGAAGGGAAAGTCGTTTATAAAAACCCTTTGAGCATAACTGAGATAAAAAGGCTCCACGAACATGCTGAAAATAATAAAATACCAATCGTTTTCATGAATGAGGAGACAATGAAATCGAGTGTCCCACATCATAGCAGAATTGAAGAAGCATTAAGCACCTTGAAGTTCCCACACCCTGAACATGTGGCAGACTTTTATGAGGACCATGAAATATACCAGGCCTTATTATTCTGCTCGGAAGATGAAGAAGGGAATTTTGTTGGGAAATATAATGACTTTCACTTTATTAGATGGCATGAATACTCGACGGATGTACTTCCATTCGGGGGTTCAAAAGCTGAAGGCATTAAAATATTAATGGATAAAGTCGGGTTTGCTCTTGAAGATGTTTACGCCTTTGGAGATGGCTTAAATGATATAGAAATGTTAAAAGTAGCGGGATATGGCGTGGCAATGGGGAATGCCGGTCAACTTGTGAAGCAAGAGGCCGACTTTGTAACGAAGGATGTCGATGATGATGRCATACTTTTTGGTTTGAAGGAACTTGAACTGATTTAAATAAAAACTCCCGTCAACCAAAAGACGGGAGTTTTTGTCGCTTATACGTTACCTTTCCACCGCAATGGAATTTTCCGGAACGGCATAGGGTTCTTCCTGATTGATATGATCATAAAACATGATTCCATTAAGATGGTCGATTTCATGTTGAAAGCAAATGGCTGCGGTGCCTTTAAGGCGGAGCTGAACCGAATTTTCTTCCAGGTCCGTACCCACAACCGTTATTCGAGCATAACGTGGTACATAGCCGGAAACGGGGCGATTAACGGAAAGACAGCCTTCTCCGGATGTCAAGTATGCTTTCTCCACTGAATGACTAATGAGTTTTGGGTTGAAAAGTGCATAGCTATACAGTTGATCATCTTTTTCTTTCAAATGGACCGCAATCATCCTTTTTGAAACATTAACCTGTGGTGCAGCCAAGCCTATTCCTGCCCTTAACCCGTATAAAGCAGCAATATCGGGCTTTTGGCTGTTTTGGACGTATTCCATCAAGCTAGCTAAAAGTTGCTTATCTTCATCTGACGCCGGAAGTGGAACCTCCAGCGCGACTTTCCTTAATATCGGATCGTCTTCCTTAACAAAATCATCCATAGTAAGCATAATCTTTCACCCCATAGAAATTCTTATAATATGTATAGGTTATTTTAACAAAAAAAATGCTGAAAGTTAATGGGAGGGATGGAATCGGTCGACAAATTCCTATCCCAGCCATTATTTGTTGAGGTCTTTTAAAAAAAAATAGAAATTTTTTTGTGAATAGGGTAAATAGATAACATTTTCGGGTAAAGGTAAAAGTAATTATCTGTTTAGCAAAAGCAAGCGCCGACAATGATGAGCAGAATGAACAGGACGATGATTAGGGCGAAGCCGCTTCCAAAGCCGCAGCCTCCACCACATTGACCACCGTAACCAAAGCTGGGTTCAACGGAAACCGGATAACTACAATCCTGGTTGTAACCTCCATACATATTTTCATACCTCCGTTTTTGTATTAGTAAAATATTGACCACTCTGATTTGAAACGGTCCCTACAGCCTATGCAGTATGGTTTAAAGGGTGTAGGCTTGCGCCCAGTAATGAAAAATTCATGTTCGGAATATGATTAGTACAAGTGTCTGTGCTTAAACAGAAATTTAGAGAAATATGAATCTACAAAGAACTATCAGAAGGAGCTGTCTATGTTGAAGCGTTTTGGTCCATATGTTATTTTACTTCTTTTTTTAGCGATCTTGACCGGTTGTTTTAATGGTTCACCGGAAGAAAGAATCCACAAGATCCTAGAGAAAACTGCAGAAAAGGAAAGTGATTTCACCGAGAATCAGGAGCCACTTAATGATTTGGAGAAAAAAGAAAAAGAACAGTATGAGAAAATCATTAAACTTGGCTTGGAAGAGTATGAACAAATCGTCGAGCTTTCAGATGAAGCAACTAAAAATATTGACCAAAGGGAGGAAATAATTGAAAAGGAACAAAGCAGCATGCAATCCTCGAAAGAACAATTTAATAAGATAGATGAACAAATCGGGAAAATAGAGGATGAAAGGGTAAAAAAAGAAGCGACTGAAATGAAAAAGGTCATGAGTGAACGTTATAGCACCTACGACAACTTATATGATGCCTATCAGCAAAGTCTGGCAAATGATCGTGAATTATATGAACTGTTTAAAAAAGAGGATTTGAAAATGGATGAATTACAAGGACAAATCGAGAAAATCAATACTTCCTATACAAAAGTTTTGAAAGCGAATGAGCAATTTAATGCATTAACGGTAAAGTCCAATCAAAAAAAAGAAAGTTTTTATGACAGTTCGGGCATAGAAATGGCTGACTCAACAAAATAATATAAGTAATGATGGGCTGTGATCCTCACTCACAGCCCATTTTTTGTGGATCCAGTTTTCTATAAACTGAAAAATTCTAGAATGATTTTTAAATGCAGATAGCCGAGGGTAAATTTCAGTACCTGTACTAAAAAAAAATGAAAATAGAAAATCTAACAGCAGACTGATATGAAAGCGTTTGAATATTTTTTTAGAATATTATCTTAAAGGCTCAAATGCCTTTAGTTAAAGCGGTTTTGGAATCGATTGGATATGCTGAGGGATTGAAATATTATCTTTATTCATCCATAAATTGAAAAATGGTGGGGGATTAATAGTACAGTTGTAAAACGAAAACTGATACAGAGAAGAAGTATGAGTATTGTAGATTCTCGTAAATCAAAAAAATAAGGAACTCCAAGTGATTGACTTGATGTTAATTCATCTTGTAAACTAAATCTGTAAAAGTTCTTGTATCATTTTCCTTGATTTTTTTTATGGTACAGAATAAGATTGAGACATATTAAGCATATCCACGTTTGAGGGATTGGTCTTAAGGGAAAAATAAAACAATGAATTGTTGAAGAAACTATAAAGCAAACTATTTTTGCTTTAGAGAATAATAATAGCAAACCTTTTTAATGAAAGGATGAGGTGCCAAATGGCTCAAAAAACTAAACAAGCTAAAATTAATGTTCAAGATCAGCTTAAGAAAGTGGAAGAACAATTTGAAACTTTCCAAATTTTAAATGAAGAGGGAGAAGTCGTTAACGAAGCGGCAATGCCTGATTTAAGTGATGAACAACTGCAGGAATTAATGCAACGTATGGTTTATACCCGCATTTTGGATCAACGTTCTATATCACTGAACCGCCAAGGCAGATTAGGGTTCTATGCACCGACTGCCGGTCAAGAAGCTTCTCAGATCGCTTCCCAGTATGCATTGGAAAAAGAGGATTTCATTCTTCCAGGTTACCGTGACGTGCCGCAAATCGTTTGGCATGGCCTGCCGCTTTGGCAAGCATTCTTATTCTCTCGGGGACATTTTAAAGGAAATCAAATTCCTGAAGATGTCAATGTGATTTCCCCTCAAATCATTATCGGTGCTCAATATATCCAAGCTGCCGGAGTGGCACTTGGTATGAAGAAACGCGGAAAAAAAGCTGTAGCAATCACTTATACCGGTGACGGTGGAACCTCACAAGGTGACTTCTATGAGGGAATTAACTTTGCAGGTGCATTTAAAGCGCCAGCTATCTTCATCGTGCAAAATAACCATTTCGCAATCTCAACTCCGGTTGATTTACAATCAGCATCGAAAACATTGGCCCAAAAGGGTGTGGCTGCAGGTATTCCTGGCATCCAAGTTGATGGTATGGATGCATTGGCTGTTTATACAGCAGTTAAAGAAGCGCGTGAACGTGCAATTAATGGTGAAGGCCCTACATTGATTGAAACATTAACTTACCGTTATGGACCACATACGATGGCTGGGGATGACCCGACACGTTACCGTACTTCAGATATGGATAATGAGTGGGAATTAAAAGATCCATTGGTTCGTTTCCGCAAGTTCTTGGAAAACAAAAAACTCTGGAATGAAGAATTAGAGAACGAAACAATAGAAAAAGCAAAAGACGATATTAAAGAAGCAATCAAAAAGGCTGATGCAGAACCTAAGCAAAAGGTTACAGACCTTATTGAAAACATGTATGAAGAAATGCCTTATAACTTAAAAGAACAATATGAAATTTATAAAGAGAAGGAGTCGAAGTAAGCCATGGCTCAATTGACGATGATTCAAGCAATTACAGAAGCATTACGTACAGAACTTAAAAATGACGAGAATGTACTCGTTTTTGGAGAAGATGTTGGTCTTAATGGAGGAGTTTTCCGTGCAACGGAAAATCTTCAAAAAGAATTCGGCGAAGATCGTGTATTTGATACACCTCTAGCTGAATCCGGAATCGGTGGATTAGCTGTCGGTCTTTCCTTGCAAGGTTTCCGTCCTGTTCCTGAAATACAATTCTTCGGTTTCATATATGAAGTAATGGACTCCGTAAGCGGTCAGCTTGCTCGTATGCGCTACCGTTCAGGCGGACGTTACAGTGCGCCGGTTACAATTCGCTCACCTTTTGGAGGCGGAGTGCATACTCCGGAAATGCACGCTGATAGCTTAGAAGGTTTAATGGCTCAGCAACCTGGGTTAAAGGTAGTTATCCCTTCCACTCCTTACGATGCTAAAGGCTTATTGATTTCGGCGATTCGTGATAATGACCCTGTCATTTTCCTTGAGCACATGAAATTGTACCGCTCTTTCCGTCAGGAAGTTCCTGAGGAAGAATATACAATTCCATTAGGAAAAGCGGATGTGAAAAGAGAAGGAACGGATTTATCCATTATTACGTATGGTGCGATGGTACAGGAATCAATCAAGGCAGCTGAAGAATTGGCTAAGGAAGGTCATTCCGTAGAAGTGGTCGACTTACGGACTGTATCTCCATTGGATATTGATACAATCATTGCTTCTGTAGAAAAAACAGGACGCGCAATCGTTGTTCAAGAAGCACAAAAACAAGCTGGTATAGCAGCGAATGTTGTCGCGGAAATTAACGAACGTGCCATTTTGAGCTTGGATGCTCCAGTACTGCGAGTGGCGGCTGCTGATACGGTATTCGCGTTTTCACAAGCTGAAACAGTATGGCTCCCTAATTATAAAGACATTATTGAAACGGCGACTAAAGTCTTGAAGTTTTAACAATCTTAAGCAATGGAATGAATGTCCTGCTTGAGAAAGTAATTTCGCATTAACGGTAATGCAAGATAAAGGACTTTATTCAAAGCACTAAGTATGATTTAATATAGGAGGTTGAACTCAGTGGCATTCCAATTTAGACTCCCTGATATCGGAGAAGGTATACACGAAGGTGAAATAGTGAAATGGTTTGTAAAACCAGGAGATAAGATTCAAGAAGATGACGTGCTTTGCGAGGTTCAAAACGATAAGGCCGTTGTTGAAATCCCATCACCAGTGGAAGGTACCGTTGAAGAAATCCTTGTTCAAGAAGGAACGGTTGCCGTTGTAGGTGATGTACTTGTAACATTCGATGCTCCAGGATATGAAGATCTTCAGTTTAAAGGGGATCATGGAGAAGAAGCGAAGGCAGAGGGTGCTAAGAATACGGAGGCCCAGGTTCAAGCTACAGCTGAAGCTGGACAGGAAGTCAAGAAAGAGGCTGCTCCGGTTCAAGAAAATAGTGCAGAAACGGGCGCGGGATCACAACCACAAGTTGAGGCGGATCCTTCACGACGTATTATCGCCATGCCTTCTGTTAGAAAATATGCACGCGAACAAGGGGTAAATATTCGTGAGATTTCTGGTTCAGGGGATAACGGCCGCATCATGAAAGATGACATCGATGCTTTCAAAAACGGCAAAACGGCTCCACAGCAACCAGCAGCTCAAAGTGAAGCTTCACAACAAACTGATACGGAAAAAACCGAAAAACAAAAAGTTTCAATTCCAGAAGGGCAATATCCTGAAACTCGCGAGAAAATGAGCGGTATGAGAAAAGCGATCGCCAAAGCAATGGTTAAATCCAAACAGACAGCTCCACATGTAACATTAATGGATGAAATCGATGTGACGCTATTGGTTGCTCACCGTAAAAAATTCAAGGGAATTGCTGCAGAAAAAGGAATCAAGCTTACTTTCCTACCTTATGTTGTTAAAGCGTTAACAAGTGCATTGCGTGAATTCCCTATGCTAAACACATCATTTGATGATGAGGCTAGTGAGATTATCCATAAACACTATTACAATATCGGAATTGCTGCAGACACAGACAAAGGGCTGCTCGTTCCAGTTGTAAAAGATGCAGATCGTAAATCAACTTTTGCTATTTCACAAGAAATTAATGAATTAGCGACGAAAGCCCGTGACGGCAAATTGGCTCCTAACGAAATGAAAGGTGCTTCTTGCTCCATTACGAATATCGGTTCCGCAGGCGGTCAATGGTTCACACCTGTAATCAATCATCCAGAAGTTGCCATTCTAGGGATTGGACGCATTGCCGAAAAAGCAATTGTACGCGACGGGGAAATTATCGCCGCTCCAGTTCTGGCATTATCACTGAGCTTTGATCACCGCATGATTGATGGGGCTACTGCTCAGCATGCATTGAATCATATCAAAAAGTTATTGAACGACCCAGAATTATTGTTAATGGAGGCGTAAACAATGGTAGTAGGAGATTTTCCAATCGAAACAGATACTTTAGTGATCGGTTCAGGCCCAGGGGGATATGTTGCCGCAATTCGCGCAGCGCAGCTTGGACAGAAAGTAACGGTCGTTGAAAAAGGAACAATCGGCGGAGTTTGTTTGAATGTAGGCTGTATCCCATCGAAAGCTTTAATTTCGGCAGGACACCGCTTCCATGAAGCTCAGCATTCAGAAGACATGGGTATCTTTGCAGAAAAAGTTACTGTTGATTTTTCTAAAGTACAAGCTTGGAAAGGTACTGTTGTAAAAAAATTAACTGGCGGTGTAAGCAGCCTGTTAAAAGGTAATAATGTTGATGTTGTAACTGGCGAAGCTTACTTCGTTGATGAAAACAGCATCCGTGTTATGAATGAAGACTCAGCGCAAACATATACATTTAAAAACGCAATCATCGCTACTGGTTCATCGCCAATCGAGATTCCGTCATTTAAATATACGAAACGTGTACTTAATTCCACTGGTGCTCTTGCTCTGGAAGAAGTTCCAAGTTCGATCGTGGTAATCGGCGGAGGTTATATTGGTACTGAGCTTGGCGGAGCGTTCGCAAGTTTTGGCACTAAAGTGACCATCCTTGAAGGTACAGAAGAAATTCTTTCTGCAGGCTTTGAAAAACAAATGGCAGCACTTGTTAAACGTAACCTTAAAAACAAGGGCGCTGAAATTGTTACTAAAGCAAATGCTAAAGGCGTGGAAGAAACTGAAACAGGTGTAACCGTTACTTATGAAGTAAAAGGCGAAGAGAAAAAAGTTGAAGCCGATTACGTTTTAGTAACAGTGGGACGTCGTCCTAATACTGCAGAAATCGGTTTGGAACAAGTCGGAATCAAAATGACTGACCGCGGTTTGGTCGAAACGGATAAACAATGCCGTACAAGCGTGAAAAACATTTATGCAATCGGAGATATCGTTTCTGGACCTCAGTTGGCTCATAAAGCTTCTTATGAAGGTAAAATTGCTGCTGAAGCCATTGCAGGACATTCATCTGAAATCGACTATCTTGCTATTCCGGCTGTTGTATTCTCTGAACCGGAACTTGCTTCTGTCGGTTATAATGAAAAAGAAGCGAAGGAAGCTGGAATCGAAGCACTTGCTTCTAAATTCCCATTCGCTGCAAATGGACGTGCCCTTTCATTAAATAATACGGACGGATTTGTGAAGCTTATCACTCGCAAAGAAGACGGATTGGTTATAGGAGCACAAATTGCAGGACCAAACGCTTCTGATATGATTGCAGAACTTGGTTTAGCTATCGAAGCGGGAATGACTGCCGAAGATATCGCCATGACAATCCATGCACATCCAACATTAGGGGAAATCACAATGGAAGCTGCTGAAGTTGCCCTTGGAACTCCTATTCACATCATTAAGTAATTATTTTTTAAAAAGCGTACTGCAAATGCAGTACGCTTTTTCTTATTTGCCAGATAAAATGAAGGATTACCCCAATTCATAAATTTTTCTTTACACTAGTTAAATGAAAAGGACAAAAAGGGCATAAGCTATAAAAAGGACGTCTTACTTTTTTCCTTGAAAAGGTTTGAATAAGGTAAAAGAGGATAAAAAATAAGAAGAGCGATTTGCTGAACGAATATTTTTTCCAATAAAAAGTTTATTGCTGATATATTCATATTAAAATGGGGTGGATCACTTGAAAAATTATCTGGTAATCCTCTTTCAACTAATCGTTTGGAGTGGGTATACATTAGTTGAATGGCTTTCCGTAAATGATCGATTTGTTTTCAAAGTATTCATGTTTCTGGTCTTCTCTTATTTAGCCATTTACATTGGTAAAATGATTTTAAAATCGAATAAGCGCACCTTGCTTGTTACCGTGATAAGTTTATTGTGTTACGGAATTTTGCAAATCCTATTGGAAACGCTTGTACCGGTTTATTGAAATCTTCGTAAGGTCAACAACGACACAAGAATCCACGGGGGAATTATGATTAACAAAGTATTAGTATTATTTACATTTGTATCATTTTTATTTATGGGCTGCAATGAAACCAATGTCGATCAAACTGAACATGAGAATCAAAAAAGTGTGGAAACGACAACTACCGTCCAAGATGAAAGCCAGCACGAGAAAAATCTGAAAGTAGAAACATCAAAAACAGATGGGGAAATGAATGTTAAGGCAGAATATCGGTTGGACAAAGATGATTGGTCATTTAAACCCATTGGGAATGCAAATCCGAAAGTTGTATTGTTAACCTTTGATGATGCACCTGATAAATATTCGCTAAAGATCGCCAAAACCCTTAAACGACATGAGGTACCTGCGATTTTTTTCGTGAATGGTCACTTTCTTGAAAATGATGAAAATAAAGCGATGCTAAAAGAAATTCATGAAATGGGTTTTCCTATCGGTAATCATACATATTCTCATGTGAATTTAAAAGAGTTGAGTGAAAAGGAACAAGAGAGGGAAATCGTAAAATTGAACAATTTGGTTGAGGGTATTATCGGGGAACGCCCTAAGTATTTCAGGGCGCCTTTCGGATCGAATACAGATCATTCAATAAAAGCCGCTGAGAAAGAAAAAATGTTGGTCATGAATTGGACATATGGATATGACTGGGAAAAAGAATATCAAGATAAAAAAGCTTTAACTGAAATCATGCGGAACAGCCCTTATTTAGGAAATGGCGCGAACTTACTGATGCATGACCGGAAATGGACGAGTGAAGCGATAGAGGATATCGTGAAAGGATTACAAAAGAAAGGTTATAAGATCCTTGATCCAAAATTAATTGAAACGCCTGCATGAGCTGATTTTCGGCTTCAGCAGGTTTTTTATTTCCTAGGATAGTAATACATCACTCGATTATTGAAGAGATGCAGCTGCGCCCGTAATTTCTTTGCAAGGAACTTGCACAATTCATTTGCTTTTCCTTTATCACCGGATGTTGCTGTTTCTGGGAGTGTGAATTGAATATAGGATTGAATCCGCTCTAATCCATCTTCATCCCTAACGACTTCTTGGTCAACGCCTATCAATATCATATGGTAACGATCCTCATTGGATTGAAGGTATATTGCCTTATCTTTCATTCTTTCAGGTTCTTTCATTTCATATGGAAATGCTTTCTTTTCATAGTCCCAATCCAGTTGCTTTCCGGTTTTCGCAGTGATCATTTGATAATAATTCAGCAATTCTTTAACGTCTTCGATTGTTACTGTCGCTTTCACGGACTCGGGAACAAGTTTGATATAGGCATTTTCAGTCATTTGGAACCCCCTTAGATCTATAGATGTAAGTATATATTAACATTTTATGTTCGTATTATATACTAATCTATATGTATATTTATAGGTAAAATTCCATTTTCAATTTGCTTGGCTGAGATTGGAATGGCTTAATGTGTAAAAAACAGCCCCGAGAACCCTGTGTTTTTTGAATTCAAATGTATTAAATGGGAAAATATATATATGTTATACTTTTTGGCTTGAAATAATAAATGTGTTATATTATAATTCATATGAAGCGGTTACATTACGTTAATAATGCATACAATATAGAGGAAGGGGTTGTAAAAATGGGAACTATCGTATGTCAAACTTGCAATAGCACGATTGAACATTTTGAAGATGAAAAAGTAAGTGTACTTTATACACACAATCACAACTGCCAATGCTGTGATACAGCTGCCTCTGAAAAATAAATGGAAAAAGGAACTTAAAGATAAATAGAATTTAAGGGTGTTTCAGGATTGCAACCTGGAGCACCCTTTTTATAGGAGTTAATAAGGGAGTATTCTTCCGTTTTCGACAAGTGCGCTTTGCTCAATTACAATTGAAACAATAGAATGGGCAAAAAAACCAGAGCAGGTTTCTGCTCCGGTTTGATGAAATTCAATCAGTTTTTAATGATGCGTAAATATTTTATCTCTGGATCCTCTGGACCTTGAACTGGTAGGCCTGCCTCGATGTTCTTCCGGATGTAATTGATATTATCTTCGGTAATCAGTTCACCGGGTATAAAGATCGGGATTCCCGGTGGGTAAACCATGATGAATTCAGCGCTGATTTTGCCGACGGATTCCTCGATTGGAACCACTTCGGTTTCTGCATAAAAAGCTTCCCTGGGAGATAAAGCCAGTGGCGGTGTATCAGGAAGCAGTACTTCAATTTTTTCATGTTCAGCAGCCATTTCCTTAAACTCATTCGATAAGTCTCTAAGGGCAGCAATCAGCAGGTCCGCTTCTGTTTTTGAGTCCCCCGGTGTTATCAGGCAAAGGATATTGTACAAGTCAGAAAGCTCCACTTCGATATTATGCTTTTCACGAAGCCATTTCTCAACGTCGTACCCGGTAATATTCAATTCCTTAATGGAAATGATCAGTTTAGTCGGATCATAACTAAAGGCTGCCTTACTGCTTAGGATTTCGCTGCCGACACAGTATAGATAAGGAATCTCATTCACGGCCTCACGGATATATCCTGCAAGATTTATGGCTTCATCGATCATTTCCCTGCCTACCGTCGCAAGTTGTCTTCTAGCTGTATCCAGAGAAGCTAGAAGGATATAGGAGGTTGAGGTAGTAGTGAGCATGCTCAAAATTGATTGAACACGATTTGCAGAAACCAGTCCATTCTTAACATTTAATATGGAACTTCCCGTTAGTGAACCGCCCAGTTTATGAACACTCGTAGCAGCCATATCTGCTCCGGCTTGCATGGCTGACATCGGCAAGTCCTCATGGAAGTGAATATGGACACCGTGTGCTTCATCTACGAGTACTGGGATTTGGTAAGAATGAGCAACTTCCACTATTTTTTGCAAATCAGCCGAAATGCCGAAATAGGTGGGGTTGATTACAAGCAATCCTTTTGCATCACTATGTTCACTTAAAGTTTTTTCAACGGCATCGATGGTTATTCCGTGTGAAATGCCCAAGTCCTTATCTATTTCAGGATTGATGAAAACGGGAACCGCTCCGGAAAATACAATGGCAGACATTACGGATTTATGCACATTCCTCGGAACGATGATTTTGTCCCCAGGGCCGCAGACTGTCATGACCATCGTCATGATTGCTCCGCTTGTTCCTTGAACGGAAAAGAATGTGTGATCTGCACCAAAAGCTTCAGCAGCAAGATCCTGAGCTTGTTTAATGATGCCCTTTGGCCGATGGAGATCATCGAGTGGTGCTATATTGATTAAATCTATGGATAATGCATTTTCTCCAATAAAATCACGGAAATCAGCGTCCATTCCTTTTCCTTTTTTATGACCTGGAATATGAAATTGAACGGGATTTTTTTTTGCGTGCTGCAATAAGGCAGTGTATAAGGGTGTTTCATTCTGTGACAATTCTTTGTAGCCCCTTTTCAATATAATAGGTACGAAATATTGGGGAGATATACTCCCAAATATTAACGATCGCATGTTTCTCCGATTCCATTCAAATGGTCTTTTGGATAGACATAAAACAAATGAATTATAGCACGTCTTATAATAAATGCCTAGCGTGACTTTAATGTACTGACATAAACAATTTCTAAATTTCTTTGATCTGGGGCCCAATAAAAATAACAGCCGGTTATAATTGTCTATATCCCTAGTATTAACTGGATTGACCCAAGAATTCTTCTTTTATAAATATTGAATGGGTATGAGTTTAAAAATTGAACGGGTAAATTATATTTGCCATAATAAAGCTGTGATATAGATTGCTTATAAATAAAACAAACCATTAAAAAGGGAGATGAGGAGTTTGGAGTGGAATACGCGTGTGACCGATTTGTTAGGGATTCAATACCCAATCGTACAAGGGGGACTGGCTCATTTAGCATATGCAGACCTGGCTGCGGCAGTTTCGAATGCAGGGGGGCTAGGGCAGGTAACGGCCATGTCCTTGGACAACCCAGAGCAACTGGTAGATGAAATAAGAAAAACGAAATCAATGACGGATAAACCGTTTGGTGTGAACTTTGCAATCGGTCAGCATGGAAGGCCTTATGAACACATGCTTGAAGCAGCCTTGAAAGAGGATATCGCAGTTGTTTCCGTAACAGGCGGTAACCCTTCACCATTTCTTGATTACGTCAAAGGTACTCAGGTGAAAAAACTGGTGCTTGTTGCTGCAAGAAGACAGGCAGTGAAGGCTGAACAGCTTGGTGCAGATGCAGTGATGGTAGTTGGTCAGGAGGGCGGTGGACATTTAGGCCGTGATGATATTGGAACTTCCGTGTTAATCCCTCAAGTTGTGGATTCCGTTAAAATTCCAGTCATAGCCTCGGGTGGTTTTGGCGATGGGCGCGGTTTGATGTCAGCGTTGGCACTTGGTGCCGATGGAATCGAGATGGGAACACGATTCATAGCAGTCAAGGAGTGTGTTCACGCACATGAATTATATAAAAATGCCTTGGTTTCCGGCACAGAAAATGATACCGTTGTCATTAAGCGGTCCATTGGTGCCCCAGCAAGGGTAATTGCAAATAGCTGGACTGAAAAGATCCTTGAAATAGAAAAAGAAAATGGCGGATATGAGCAACTGAAGGATTACATAAGTGGAAAAGCGAACCAGCGTTATATCCATGATGGTGTTGAAGGTGAAGGGTATGCCTGGGCTGGACAAGTGATGGGGCTGATTCATGATGTACCATCGACTGCTGACCTAATCAGCCGGATTATCCACCAGGCGGAAGCAATTCGTTCAAAATGGGCAGACTGATGATGCATGGTCTGCCGGACAGCATGAAAAACTATCTAGAAGGAGCGTGTTTAGGGTATGGATTATCAATATCCAATGGATCTTGATTGGTCTACTGAAGAAATCGTAGATGTGATCAAATTCTTTGAAGCTGTAGAAAAGGCTTATGAAAATAAAATACAAAAGGAAGAATTTATGAAAGCCTACCGAAGGTTCAAGGAAATAGTCCCAGGTAAGGCGGATGAGAAAAAGTATACGGATGAGTTTGAGTCAGTCAGCAACTATTCATCATATCTTGTAATTAAGAAGGCAAAAGGAATAGAAGACGGAGAATGGATAAAAATGAAAAATTAAAAATATAATTTTTAGAGAACTCCATTGACTTACTGAAAAGATTGTTTTAACATAATAATCAAGAAAAAGATAAAGGCAGTGACGAAGAAGAGTACCTTAATGCTGTTCTGCAGAGAGCCAGTGGTTGCTGAAAACTGGTGAACGAATTTAAGCGAATGGACTTCCGAGCCCCAAACCGAAACGGATGGACGGAGTAGGCTTTGGCGATTATCTCATCGTTATTGGAGATAGGCATGTTAATGCCGTAAAGTGAGCTAATTTAGCTAATTAAGGTGGTACCACGGGTTCCTCGTCCTTTGGATGAGGGCCCTTTTTGCGTTTTTATGAAAATGATAATTAAATCTATGAATAAGAGTAGTAATCTTTTTAGATGCGTTACAGAGAGCCGGAATAGGTGGAAACCGGTACGATATAAGAAGATGAATGGACTTATGAGTGGTTTCTTGAAATAAGTAGGGAAACTCGGCTGCCACCGTTAAAGGGTATTGGCAAGAAATTTTGATTTCTTGCTTAAGAGGGAAAAATGATGAGTTTTTCCAACTTGAGGTGGCACCGCGGTATACCGTCCTCTGCAGACACATATTTGTGTTTGCAGGGGATTTTTTTATGGATTTTCAATATACATTGGAGAACAAAAGGGTTTTCATCGGCAGTTAACATGATCGTTTAAGAATCAGGAGGGAATTGGGATGAACAATTTGGATGAAAAAAAAATACTTCGCTTTAAAATGGAAACAATTGAAGGGGATATTCATACACCCATCGCAATATTTCAAAAATTAGATGATGAACAGAAATTTTTATTGGAAAGTTCGAATTCGCATCATGACAACGGCCGCTACTCTTATCTAGGTTCAAACCCATACCTGGAGGTGACTTCACTTGCTGATCAAGTAATTGTGAAAGACCCTGAAACAGGAGACGAATTCGTAAAGGACATCAATATCATCGAGTTTCTAAAAAGTGAATTGTTAGTGGAGATAGGTGAGGCCCCCGTACATCTTCCTCCATTTAATGGAGGCGCGATTGGATATATGGGTTATGATATCATTCGCCTATATGAAAATATTGGCCCGGTGCCTCCTGATTCTCTGCAGATGCCTGATGCACATTTTCTTTTTTTTAAAGAATTGTATATATTCGACCATGTCCTGCAGAAGATTCATCTGTTGACCGCGGAAGAAGATAGTGAAAAAAGTTTATTGGGGATGAAGGAAAAAATCAATCAGGCAAGCAAACCGTCAAAGGAAATATCGTCGGAATATTTGGAATTCAAGTCGAATTTCAGTCAGGATGAATTCGAGAAAATGGTCCTTGAAATTAAAGCGGCGATTGTGGCTGGTGAGGTGTTCCAAGTTGTTTTATCACAACGATTTAAGGCGGACTTCGATGGGGAGCCTTTCGATGCCTACCGTCGTCTGCGATTAGCTAACCCATCTCCTTATATGTTTTATATTGAATTTGGTGAATATACCATTATCGGGTCGTCTCCAGAAAGTTTGATCAATGTTTCATCAGGAATGGTTCATGTTAATCCCATTGCCGGTACACGGCCGAGAGGGAAAACGGATGAAGAAGATAAAGGCTTCGAAAAAAGCCTGCTGATGGATGAAAAGGAACTTGCCGAGCATAAGATGCTTGTTGATTTGGGTAGGAATGATCTTGGCAGGGTTTGCGAAATCGGTTCAATCCACCTTACCGAGGAAATGGAAATTCAAAGATATCAGCATGTCATGCATATTGCTTCAAAGGTTAGCGGAAAGCTTAGGGAAGGGTTCACGAGTTTAGATGCGCTGACGGTCTGCCTTCCTGCTGGGACAGTTTCGGGTGCTCCTAAAATCAGGGCAATGGAGCTGATTAATGAACTGGAAAATTGTAAACGCGGGATGTATTCGGGATCGATAGGATTCATAGGTTTTGGAGGAGATCTTGATATGGCTTTAGCCATTCGGACGATGATCATAAAAGATGGCAAGGCATATGTACAGGCAGGAGCAGGTATTGTATATGATTCAGATCCAAAAACGGAATATGAAGAAACACAAAATAAAGCACGCGCTCTTATGGAGGTTCACACAAAATGATTTTATTAATTGATAACTATGACTCTTTTACTTACAACTTATACCAATATTTAGGAGAAGTGGAAAATGAAATCTTAGTAAAAAGGAATGACGAAATCACTCTTGCTGAAATTGAGGAATTGAATCCAATGGCAATCGTCATTTCTCCGGGACCTGGCCGGCCGGAAGATGCCGGTATCAGTATGGAGATCATCCGTAATTTTTATGAAAAGGTCCCGCTTTTAGGCATATGTTTGGGGCATCAAGCAATTGGTGCGGTTTTTGGTGCGAATGTGGTTGGGGCAAAACATATCATGCACGGGAAAACATCGGTTATCAAGCATGAGGGAACAGGGGTATTTGCCAAACAGGACTTAGAATTCCCGGTAATGCGATATCATTCCCTCGTAGTTGAAAGGGCGAGTTTGCCAAAGGAACTGACTGTGACGGCAGTAGCATTGGATGATGGGGAAATCATGGCTCTAAAACATCAAGATTACCCGCTATACGGTTTACAATTCCACCCTGAATCAATAGGGACGAAAATCGGCAAGGAATTATTACATCAATTTTATAAGATTGCCGGAACCTTCCAATCAGGGAAGGAAAAATCCGTTTTATAAAAAACGACTGGGGGAGTTAGCGGTGAAGGAGTATTTAGCGAAGTTAGCAGAGCGTCAAACATTGACGGAAGAAGAGATGAGCAGAGCAGCCCAAGCGTTATTTTCTAAAGATATCACCGAAAGCGAAATTTCAGCTTTCATCATAGCCCTAAAATCCAAAGGGGAAACGGCAGGTGAAATAGCAAGCCTTGTCCGAGTCATGAGAAAAGAAGCAAGAAGTGTGCAAACAAGCTCCCTTAATGTAATGGATAATTGCGGGACGGGAGGAGATGGATCACAAAGCTTCAATATAAGTACCGCATCGGCTTTTGTATTGGCAGGGGCAGGTGTCAAGGTTGCCAAACATGGAAACCGCAGCATTTCAAGTAAAACGGGCAGTGCGGATGTATTGGAAGAGCTAGGTGTTAATTTGTACTTGGAGCCTTACATGTTAAAAGAACTGTTGGAGGAAAATGGGATCACATTCCTATTTGCACCATCCGTCCACCCTAATATTGCACGAATCATGAAAGTCAGAAAAGAATTGAAAATCCCGACAATATTTAATCTTATCGGACCTTTGACAAACCCAGTCCAACTTGACACTCAATTATTGGGAATTAATCGACGCGATATGCTCGAGCTATTTGCGGAAGTCCTGCATAAATTAGGCAGGACACGTGCGGTCGTGATCAATGGTGCCGGTTTTATGGATGAAGCAAGCCTCCAGGGTGAAAATTCACTTGTGCTGATGGAACAAGGGGAGATTATCCCATTTACGCTGCATCCTGAAGAAGTGGATCTGCCGGTTTACGGAAATGATGCCATCCGTGGCGGTGACGCCAAACAAAATGCCGATATTATGCTCCGCCTTCTTAAAGGGGAAAAAGGGGCCTATCGTGATACCGTTTTATTGAATGCTGGATTGGGATTATACGCACATGGTACGGCAGCAACGATCAAAAAAGGAATCTCCATGGCCAAAGAAAGCATTGATAGCGGATCGGCTCTTGAAAAGTTAGAAAATCTGATTGCTTATGGCAAAAGAAATAAGGTGGTCATGTAAATGGAAAATATTTTAACGAAAATCATCGAACAGAAAAAGGTCGAAGTAGCAAAATTAAAAAAAGAAATGGATTTAGATGATTCGGTAATGATCAACATAGTCAGACCATCTCTGGTGGAAAATTTGAAAATGGCAAAATCAATGGCGGTTATCGCTGAAATAAAACGGGCGTCCCCTTCAAAAGGGGACATTAAAATCAATGTAAATCCAATCGAGCAGGCTCTTTCATATGAAAGGGGAGGAGCTGCAGCGATATCCGTATTGACGGATGAGGTTTTCTTTAAAGGATCCATTGCCGATTTGAGAAACGTAAGCGAAGCCATACGGATTCCCAGGTTGTGCAAAGATTTCATCATCGATGAAATCCAAATCGATCGTGCCTATCAAAGTGGTGCAACCATCATTCTATTAATTGTCGCAGCACTTTCTAAAGGACGCCTTCATGAATTATATCAATATGCAAAAAATAAAGGGCTTGAAGTATTAACAGAAGTCCATGATGAAGCCGAACTGGAACGAGCGCTCGAACTAAACGCAGAGCTCATAGGGATCAACAATCGGAATCTAAAGACCTTCAAAGTGGATTTGGCTGTAACGGAACGACTGGCGAATTTACTTGATCCAAAAAGCCACATCATTATCAGTGAAAGTGGAATCAAGACAAAAGAAGACGTAATGCGTGTGAAGGAAGCTGGTGCAAAAGGGATTTTAGTCGGGGAGACGCTTATGACTTCATCAAATCTTCCACATACGATGGCAGAACTGCAAATGAGTATATAAGGAGATTAATATGTTAGTGAAAATCTGTGGGATTAAGACATTGGCAGCTGCTCAGACTGCTGTTAAATCCGGGGCAGACTTTATTGGATTCATTTTTGCCGAGAGTAGCAGGAAAGTCGAGCCGGATTTAGTAGGTGAATTCGGAGCTAATCTACCTGGACATGTGAAAAAAGTCGGAGTGTTTGCCAATCAAACTGAACAAGAAGTGATAAAAAGTGCTGAAATTGCAGGGTTGGATTATATTCAGCTTCATGGCAACGAGTCTGCCAGCTTCGCCCGCAGAATGCCCCTACCGGTGATAAAGGCCTTTGCAATCGAATCAGAGCAAGACCTTGAAAACCTTCATCAGTACCCAGCAGATTTTATTTTAGTGGATCTACCTAAAGGTTCATCTGGTAAGGGGCTGACTTTGGACTGGGAAATGATCCGAAAAGCGGATCTGCCAAGGGGAAAGGTGATTCTAGCGGGTGGGCTGACTCCTGGAAATGTCGGAAAAGCGATCAGTGCCGTTTCACCATTCGCAGTTGACGTAGCTAGTGGTGTTGAAACAAACGGATTAAAAGATGCTGTAAAAATAAAAGCATTTATAAATGAGGCGAAATATACAGCCGGAAAAGAGGAATGAATAGATGAGTACTTATACACAGCCTGATAAAACTGGACATTTTGGAGCGTATGGAGGCCGTTTCGTTCCGGAAACTTTAATGTCGGCGATTATGGAGCTTGAAGATGCATATGAACAATCTAAAAAGGATCCGGAATTCCAAAAACAGCTAAACTATTACCTGAAACAATATATCGGTCGTGAAACACCACTTTATTTTGCGGAGAACTTAACGAAACTAGCGGGTGGTGCAGATATTTATCTGAAGCGTGAGGACTTGAATCATACCGGAGCCCACAAAATTAATAATACGATCGGTCAGGCTTTGCTGACTCAGAAAATGGGCAAGAAAAAGGTGATTGCCGAAACGGGTGCAGGTCAGCATGGCGTTGCAACTGCGACTGTGTGCGCTTTGCTGAAGTTGGAATGCATCATTTTTATGGGAGAAGAAGATATCAGGAGACAGAAATTGAATGTGTTCAGGATGGAGCTTTTGGGAGCCAAGGTCATATCTGTATCACAAGGAAGCGGGACACTGAAGGATGCAGTGAATGAGGCGTTACGTTATTGGGTTGCGAACGTGGATGACACCCATTATATAATGGGATCAGTACTTGGACCGCATCCATTCCCCGTTATTGTACGAGATTTTCAAAGTGTGATAGGGAATGAAACAAAGCGTCAGTATTCGGAGACTGTTCATTCCCTTCCGGATGCAGTAGTCGCTTGCATAGGTGGAGGCAGTAATGCCATGGGAATGTTCTATCCCTTCATTGAGGATGAAACGGTAAAATTATATGGAGTGGAAGCGGCAGGTCATGGACTGGAAACACCATTACATGCTTCAAGTTTGACGAAGGGGAAACCTGGGGTGCTCCACGGGGCATTCATGTATGTATTGCAGAACGAGGACGGTCAGATCCAGGAGGCACATTCAATTTCAGCAGGGTTGGATTATCCGGGGGTAGGGCCTGAACATAGTTATTTAAAGGATACCAATCGGGTGGTGTATACTTCCGTAACCGATGATGAAGCATTGGAAGCTCTAGTGATGCTTTCAAGGGAAGAAGGGATCATCCCTGCTTTGGAAAGTTCACATGCCATTTCCTATGGTTTAAAACTTGCTAAACAAATGGAGAAAGGAACAGGACTGGTGATTTGCCTGTCTGGCCGTGGTGATAAGGATGTAGAAACAGTCCAATCATTAATAGGGGGTAGTGAACATGAATAAATTGACAAAAGCGCTTGAAGAATGTCAAGTAAAGCAGGAAAAAGCATTCATTCCTTATATTATGGCAGGTGATGGCGGTCTTGAACGCTTAAGGAGCCAGCTTCTTTTCCTTGAAAGCAACGGGGCGACAGCTGTTGAACTAGGAATACCATTCTCTGACCCTGTCGCAGATGGACCGGTTATCCAACAGGCTGGCATCCGTTCTTTGAATAATGGAACAACGTTAAAAGATGTCCTGAAAAAAGTTATGGAAATCAAAGATGATGTGAACATTCCAATTATTTTAATGGGTTATTCGAATTCAATCCTGGCATATGGACTTAAAGAGTTTACGGATGATTGTCTTCAAGCAGGAATTTCCGGGTGCATCATCCCCGATTTACCGATTGAAGAAGAAGCCATCTTTTCATCAATCAAAACTGCAGGGATCGTTCTTATTCGACTTGTGACACTGACGTCTTCGAAAGAACGTATCACCGAGATTACCGCAGGGGCTGAGGGTTTTATCTACGCAGTTACAGTCAAAGGCATTACAGGCGCCCGTGAAGCCTTCGGGGAAGAAGTTGGAGGCTATTTAAAGAAGGTAAAAGAGCTAAGTCCCGTTCCCGTTCTTGCTGGGTTCGGCATATCGACGCCAGATCATGTCCGTGATGCAATGCAATACTGCGATGGTGTCATTGTAGGCAGCAAGATCATCGAATGCTTTGAAACAGGTAAAGAAGATCAAATTAGTGACTTGATACAGGCTAGTAAAGGGTTAGTGCGTAAATAAGGAAAGGAGGGCCTTCAGGGCTCTCCTTTTTTCTTAATCAATTTAATTCCGATAATTCACCTGAATACTGATCAAAGGTGTTTAATTTAATTTATATAAGGGTAAAAGATGTTCAAACGCATCTTGAATGGTTTGAATGAAATCATTATCATTTAACTTAATCGCGTCATCACGGGAAATTCTTATGCCGCATAGGATTTCGGCTTTCTTTACAGTTTGCAGGCGAGTGAACATTKAATTTAAATCATCGACTCCAAGACCATCGTGAGGAATGACATCAGGTTTTGTATGGTCCATTGACCAAACATAATGGGTGGGAATGCTATTCACTAACCGAGCCGCCTGCTGCTCAAGATGCTTTCCGATTTCAATTTTATTAGGTGCTTCATAAATGACGGCGTACCAAATGAACATATGTGTTTCCCACAACCCAATTTGGAAATGCGGCATCATTTTATAACCTCTGTTGTTGGCAGCGAAAGCAACCCATGTATCATTAGGAGGATTCACTTTCCGTCTGGCATGCTTTGCGACGTGAGGGTACATTTCATCGCCCGTCAAAACTGACAGTTGTTGTGAAAATTGCTCTCCAAGAGCTTGTAGTTTAGGCTGGATATGTTCTTTTAAAGCATCCATTCGGGGTTCCAATCCATCAATTTTAAAAACATTAAAATCATCAGCTGTAAAACTAGCTATATTCATAATCATCTCTCCTACCGTAATATCTGCACATATTGTAGCATAAGTAAAAGTGAAATTTAAAAAATATGATTTGGATGGGCACTGCAAAATTCCTTATAGGTTAAAGCACAAATTAGTTGCTATTTGTGGTAGGAAGTCATATGATAAAATAAAATAAATTCAGAAGATTAAGTTAATTGATGAAGGGAGAATGTTAATTATGAAACAAGTCATGAACCAAGCATTAAAAGCTAAAGAAGTTGAAAGACATAGAGCTGCAGTGTTAAGAATGGAAATGGACTATGAATTAGCAACCCTTTTTGAAGCAATTGGTGAAGAGAATGACCAAAAGAGGTCACAATGTAAGCAAAGGCTTGAACGCATCCGGTTGGAACTGTTGAAACTGAAAGCCTTGTAATGATTGGCTGCATAGATCTTGAAGGAGAATGAGTGAAAGAAATGAATCAATTTCAATACAAGGAATTTTATTATAGATGAACGGACACTTATTTTATTTAAAAAATAATGTGTCCGTTTTTCATTAAATGTCCAATATATATAAGGCCGCGTATTTTTTATCAAGCATCATTGGGGCGGCTCCATTTAATAAGGAAGGGAACCGGTAGAGTGATTTGAAAGTATTTGTACTGGCTTATTCATGATTGGGAAATCGTAATGGATGGGTGAGGAAGATAACCATCATTCCTCATTTTTGTTTTAATAATGGAAAATTTAAGATGTTAAAAACTTGAAGACAAGCTCTATTTGCTTTAATCTTTAGTAGAGGATCATTTTAATGTAGTTTCTGATCATAAAAGGACGGGGATATTATAATGGTATCGATTAGTGAAATGGATACATATGCTAAGTTATGGATGAAAGAAGCGGGTACGAGGCTAAGGGCGTCCTTTAAAACCAAGTTGAATATTGAAATGAAAACGAATCCCAATGATTTAGTTACAAATATGGATAAAGCGATAGAAAAATTTTTTTGTGAAAAGATTAGCGAAGTCTTTCCTGAACACCGGATTTTTGGGGAAGAGGGAATGGGTAATGATATTAAAGACCTAAAAGGAACTGTATGGATTATTGATCCGATTGATGGAACTTTGAATTTCATTCATCAACAGCGGAATTTTGCAATTTCTCTTGGGGTTTATGAGGATGGCATCGGAAAAATTGGTATGGTTTATGATGTGGTTACCGATGAATTATATCATGCGATTAAGGGGCAGGGAGCATTCATGAATGATCAAAGGCTTCCATCCCTTGAAGAGGCATCAGTAAGCAAAGCCATCGTTTCCATTAATGCAAGCTGGGTAACGGAAAACCGTAGGATTGATCCGAGCCTTCTTGCACCACTTGTTCGGGATGCAAGAGGGACCCGTTCCTATGGCTCGGCAGCATTGGAGCTTGCATTCGTGGCAGCTGGAAGGATCGATGCATACATAACCATGAGACTCATGCCCTGGGACTTTGCCGGGGGAGTTATACTGGTTGAGGAAGTGGGCGGGGAAGTTAGTAATATTAAGGGTGACAAATTGGATTTTTTAGAAGGTGACTCACTTTTCGTCTCTAAACCAAGGCTGCATAAAGAAGTATTCGATAAATACTTATCAGGTACTTCCGGCAATTAGTGCCATGGCCAAAGTTAATGGTAAGCCGAAAAGGTTATGGTTTTTCCAGGTTCCGGCAAGTATGGGGTTAAAAACTGAATTTCAAATAATTAACAAAAAAAACTCGCTGTCCGACAGCGAGTTTTAATATTATAACTTTCCTGCTTCGCGTAATTTCTTCTTTTGAGTGAAACCGAACCCCATAACTCCGCAAAGTATAACGATTGCAGCTAATATTCCAAGCAAGCTTTTTTCAGCAATGAAGATGCCAATGGAGCCAATGCTGGATGCTGCCAATACCGCTAATATTAAGAAATTCCATTTAATATTCATTAATATCACCCCTAATATATCTATTGTACATAATTTCTGTATTTGTTTCTAGTATGTTTGTGATATAATATGTAAGTTAATACTAGTGATACGTTAAACACAAACTTTTTTAGGAGTGAATTTTTTGAAATTAAGAGAAAATATTCGTAATATAGCCATCATTGCCCACGTTGACCATGGTAAAACGACATTAGTGGATCAGTTGCTTAAGCAATCTGGTACTTTCCGTGAAAATGAACATGTGGAAGAACGTGCGATGGATTCTAATGCTATTGAAAAAGAACGCGGAATTACGATTCTTGCGAAAAATACAGCAGTTCAATACCAAGATACAAGAATCAATATTTTGGATACACCTGGTCATGCCGACTTTGGTGGTGAAGTAGAACGGATCATGAAAATGGTTGATGGTGTTTTACTTGTTGTTGATGCATATGAAGGATGTATGCCGCAAACTCGTTTCGTGTTGAAAAAAGCATTGGAACAAAAGATCACGCCAATCGTTGTCGTGAATAAAATTGATAAAGACTCTGCCCGTCCAAACGAAGTTGTAGATGAAGTAATTGACTTATTCATCGAACTTGGAGCTGAAGAAGAACAATTAGAATTCCCTGTTGTCTTTACTTCAGGTATTGCTGGTACAGCAAGCTTGGATTCAGATCCTGCCAAACAAGAAAAAGACATGACCCCATTATTCGAAACAATCGTCGAAACGATCCCTGCACCAATTGATAACACTGATGAACCACTTCAATTCCAAGTGGCTTTACTTGATTACAATGATTATGTAGGACGTATTGGTGTTGGCCGTGTATTCCGTGGGAAAATGCATGTAGGTCAACAAGTTTCATTAATGAAACTTGATGGATCGGTTAAGCAATTCCGTGTAACGAAAATCTTTGGTTATATTGGCTTGAAAAAAGTTGAAATCCAAGAAGCTGTTGCCGGTGATTTAATTGCTGTTTCTGGTATGGAAGATATTAACGTTGGGGAAACAGTTTGTCCTATTGAACATCCTGATGCCCTACCAATTCTACGTATCGATGAGCCAACATTACAAATGACTTTCCTTGTAAACAACAGCCCATTCGCAGGCCGTGAAGGTAAATTTGTAACAGCTCGTAAAATTGAAGAGCGTTTGAAAAGCCAATTGCAAACTGATGTTAGCTTAAGAGTTGAAAATACAGATTCTCCAGATGTCTGGATTGTTTCAGGTCGTGGAGAGCTTCACCTTTCTATCTTAATTGAAAACATGAGACGTGAAGGTTATGAACTGCAAGTTTCTAAACCTGAAGTTATCGTTCGTTTGATTGATGGAGTGCGTTGTGAGCCAGTTGAACGTGTTCAAATCGATGTTCCTGAAGAGCACACTGGTTCTATCATGGAATCCATGGGAGCACGTAAAGGTGAATTGTTGGATATGATTAATAGCGGAAGCGGTCAAGTTCGTTTACTATTCACGATCCCAGCTCGCGGACTTATTGGTTATTCTACTGAGTTCTTAACAATCACACGTGGTTATGGTATCATGAACCACTCATTTGACAGCTACCAACCAATGGCCCAAGGTCAAGTCGGCGGAAGACGTCAAGGTGTACTTGTTTCAATGGAATCTGGAAAAACTACACAATATGGTACGATGCAAGTAGAAGACCGCGGCGTAATTTTCATTGAGCCAGGTACTGATATTTATGAAGGTATGATTGTCGGGGAACATAACCGTGATAGCGATTTGACTGTTAATATCGTAAAAGCGAAACAAATGACAAATATGCGTTCAGCTAATAAAGACCAAACTTCTTCAATGAAGAAACCAAGAATTTTGTCTCTTGAAGAAGCTCTAGAGTATTTGAACGACGATGAGTACTGTGAAGTAACTCCGGAGTCAATCCGTCTTCGTAAAAAAATTCTTGATAAAAACGAACGTGAAAGAGCAGCTAAAAGAAAAAAAGTTGCTGTTGAAGAAAAATAAATAGCAAGAGGAGGAGAAAAGATTGGATATCCAAGAGCGATTATCATTTTTTGCAGCATTGTACAGAGTGGATGAAAATCCTGAAGCAGGAATGTGGTATCTATATTTGACGATCTTTGGATTATGCATCCTTGTCTATCAGTTAGGTTTTGCCAAAAAGTTACCTTTGCTAAAAAATGTGATCATTTATGCGGTAATGGCACTTGGATGTACCCTTCTTTCTTTCTTTGCGGTGTTTCTTCCTATGGGGGAAGCATTAGTCATCGCTTCACTTGTTCTTGGGATTTATAGAATCCGTCTTCATAATTCGAGAAAAGAAGAACAGGCTTAAGACGATGAAATCATTACAGGATGCTTTATACAATTGGTTGACGATCAAAGTTGTCTGTGATGCAAGGCCTGATGATACAGCTGCCCGCGATACAGAAATGTTTTTCATGCAGATGTTGAAAGCCGATCATCAGGTAATCATCGATTCAGTTTCAAAAACGGAACCTTTTTATTTCGTCGAGTATCTATTGGGAGACGACATGAAAAAGCAGCGTTTTCCGATCGAATTGATTGATATCATGCTAGACCAAATTCAGCTTGAGCCAGAAAAGTATAAAAATATCGAGTGATGATAAAAAGAACCGTGCGATTTCCCGCACGGTTCTTTTTATATTGCTTTAGGGAGGAATAGTCCATAAAAAAGATGTAAGAGTGACCACAAAAAGAAGGCTGTCAAATCAGAAGGAAGGACAACTTCTGTTATGGACAGCGCCGATAATGGAAAGTAAAGCATGATGGCAGGAATAATCGTGAGAAAAGCAAGTGTGTATTTGTTCCATTCCCTAAAAAACTTCAAGGGATGAAGGATATAAACGTAACTAAACGTAATTGCCAATGAGAATAGAAGATGGAAAAAGTACAATGATGCCTCACTCCAGGGAACAGCTCCGATTACAGGAAGGAAATCCACATTCAATAACAGTTGATAGACTTGTTTACCAGAAAACATTTCAACCAACTTCATTGCCAAGCCAAGCATGATTCCATTTATGAGACCAATCAGGGAAACTTTATAAAATGTTTTACCATTCATCTTCATTTTTGATTGTCCGGTAAAGACGGAAGTTTCCAGTTGCAATCCGTTCGTTCGTACGCTTTTCTATGCGTTGATTGCATGCATTGCACATATAGGTATGTATAGGACGGTTACGAAGTTTCTTTGCTTCTGGGCTATCGTCAGGTATAGATTCGATTTGATCGCATATTACACATTTAACCTTCATATAATTTGAACCCCACTTCAATTTGAATATGCTTTTAAGTATACCAATAATTTTATGGTAAAACGAGGATAAAGTGAAACTACATTTGATCGTAGACAAAAACCCGAAGATTCACTTCGGGTTGGGAAAATTCATTCTTTATAGTGATTGGATTGATCATCTTGCTCTTTATCAAGTTTTTTCCTTTCCGAATTATCAAGTTTATTTTTTTCCTTATCGATGGCCTTTGAAGGCGTTGGGGTTAAAATATCACCAGGAACCTCAGGAATGACTCGACTTGTGATATCAGCCAATTCATTTAGTATCCCTGTTACCGGTTTACCGTCTTTAATATCCTTGGCTACCTCCCTGATCCGTTCATTTAAATCCGGGTCCGCAACGATGATGGCATTTGCACCGTTAGGATCGTGTTTTAAAGTTTCTCCAACTGAATACTTAATCGTTCCTACCTGTGAACGCTCAATATCTTGGTCAATATCTATTCCGACAATGGCATATTTGCCAAGTACGACTGCCGTGGCATCGTTCACCTCAGGAATGGATTTAGCCAAATCTGTGAGTCTCTGTGCCGTTTCCTGACCTGTAGTTCTGTCTGTTTCCTGGATGGTCGAGTTATTGACTTTTGTTATATTATTTTTAGCATTATTTTCAGACGCTCCATTTTTATTATTCATTGAGCAACCTGTCATCAGCAGAACAGCTGCGAGTGACAATATGATTTTTTGCAATGTACAACCTCCTTAATGTTTATCATTAGTTACAGCCTGTCCACACCGGCTAAGTCTGATGCATATAAGTATAAAATGAAGCGAAGCAGGATGTAATCCATGTTGAGTAAAGCATTCTTTGCTGGAAGTTTTCTTTATAGTCTGTAAATGTTCTTCTATCTTTATGCAAAGGAACATATATTTTATCAACAGTCTCGTCCGCTACATAACTGCTTAGTGTAGTAAATGGTAAGGCATATCCTAAAGAGCAGGCAGGAGGCGTCATATTGGGGAAAAAAATCTATGTTTTAGATACGAATGTCCTGTTGCAGGATCCATATTCGATTTATTCATTCGGAGATAATGAAGTTGTCATTCCAGCAGTCGTACTAGAAGAATTGGATTCGAAGAAAAGGTATATGGATGAAATCGGAAGGAATGCCAGGCAAGTATCGAAATTGATCGACAGCTTCCGTGAAAAAGGGAAGCTTCATCAAAGCATTCCGCTTCATAATGGGGGCAGCCTAAGAATTGAACTCAATCATCGTTCATTTCATAAGCTTCAGGAAATTTTCGTGGAGAAAACGAACGATAACAGAATATTGGCTGTCGCAAAAAATTTATCTTTGGAAGAAGAGACAAAGGAAAATGGGAAAACGGTCATTTTGGTTAGCAAAGATACTCTCGTCAGGGTAAAAGCCGATGCAATCGGACTCGAGGCAGAGGACTTTTTAAATGATCGTGTCGTAGAAATGGATCATATATACGGTGGCCATAAAGAAGTATTTGTATCAATTGATAATCTGAATAAGTTTTATGAGAAAAGTTTTTTGGCACTTGAAGAGCTTACAAAGGATTCCTATTATCCAAATCAATTCCTTTTGATGAAGGACACGCTGGGCAGTTCAGCTTCTGCGATTGGGATTGTGGATGAGAACTGCAGGTTGGTTAAGAAATTGATGTATGAAGGGGAACATATTTGGGGAATTAAACCGAGAAACGTCCAGCAGACGATGGCCCTCGATTTGCTGCTTCGTTCGGATATTCAACTTGTGACGCTTATTGGTAAGGCAGGGACAGGTAAGACTTTATTGGCATTGGCAACAGGATTAATGCAAACTGAAGATTTGTCACAATATAAGAAACTTCTGGTCGCCAGGCCAATTGTGCCGGTTGGTAAGGATATTGGTTATCTGCCAGGGGAAAAAGAAGAAAAGTTAAGACCGTGGATGCAGCCTATTTTTGATAATCTTCAATTTTTGTTCAATACGAAAAAACCAGGGGAATTGGATGCCATTTTAGCTGGCATGAGTTCGATTGAAGTGGAAGCCCTGACATATATCAGGGGAAGGAGCATCCCAGATCAGTTCATCATCATCGATGAAGCCCAGAATTTAACAAAACATGAGGTTAAGACCATATTGACGAGAGTCGGGGAGCGGAGCAAAATTGTATTAATGGGAGATCCTGAGCAAATAGATCATCCTTATTTAGATGAATATAATAATGGGTTGACCTATGTGGTTGAAAAATTCAAGACCGAGCGTATTGCAGGCCATGTTAAATTGATAAAAGGGGAAAGATCGGGATTGGCCCAACTCGCTGCAACACTTTTATAATACAATCGGCAAGGGAGTGCCCCTTGCCGATTGCCTTAAAGTTTTGTGATCATTATGGGCTAAGTCTTATTTAACAGTGAAAGACCGTACATTTTTTATCGGATCATTGATGTTGGAAGCATCTCCGAAATAAATTTCCAAAGGACCACCCTCGGATACTTTAAGCGGCTTTCCATCCTTTGAAAAGCCAAGGAAAAATTCAAGTGCAACTTCCAACGGGAATGTAAGTTCCTTATCATCGGTCGTAACGATGACTTCAGTTACCCCATTTTCAAGTTCCGCATTTTTTAAAAAAGGTTCAAACGGGATGCCGAAGGTCCCTTCCAGCAATCTTTGCTTCTCGAATTTTCGTTCCGTTTTTAATGTGGGTGGCATTGTTGCGCCTTCCTGTATTTCTTTTTGCCAGTGTTTGGAGGCGGCAATCGTATATTCTTCTAATTCATTGACTTGGACTTTTTCAGCGTGGAAATATGTATCAATTTCAACTTTACGATCATCAAAAATCCACACTCCAGGATCTAGCGTAATTGGATATTTCACTTTTCCATTAATAAATACGATGGGTTCCAAATATCTCATTCCTTTCTGTTGCTCTTTAATAATTATAATCAATTATAATTGAAATGTCACATCTGCACGATGGTGAACAATTTCTATATCTGGCTATTTTCAGCTGAGGGGTGTGTGGGCTATCTCGATGGTAAATTGTTTGTCAATGTCCTTGCTTTTTCATAAAACTAAAGGTAGAATTTAAAGATAAGATTTAATCGCTCTGAGCGGGGGGATTTAACATGGCATCTGATATGCTTGTCAATCATCGAGAAAAAGCTTATGCTTTATTAAAAGCAGATGCTGACAAGATTCTAAAACTGATAAAAGTTCAAATGGAAAATCTCACTATGCCTCAATGTCCTTTATATGAAGAGGTACTTGATACACAAATGTTCGGCCTATCACGAGAAATTGATTTTGCCGTACGCTTAGGCTTGGTAGAGGAAACCGAGGGCAAATCTCTTTTGGAAACCCTTGAACAGGAATTGTCAGTTTTGCATGAAGCATCATTAAAAAAATAATAAATAAAACATACTAACTCAAACAAATCTCGATGATTGTTTGAGTTTTTTATTTATGTACATCTATTAGTCGAAAGTGTTATACTATATTAAATAATGTCATACTAATTAAATGTGCATATGCTTAATAGGCTTTTTTTATTTTTTGTTTTTTGAATTTTCAATTTAGAGTTTAATCCCATCGACACTTTCAATCTAGCATTTAAACCTTGTGGTGGCATTGTTGAATTAACAATCGATCCGTTAGGCGAAAGAACAGCGAATTCCTTGTGTTTACCTACGAATGTTCGTAATTTTTCATTTTTTTATTGTATTCAGTTTATTTTAGTATTATGGTTATATTAATTGTATTTTAAATCCAACTGATTACCTTTTGATAATATATTATAATAACTAAATTTTCTTTTGCTAATTTGGTAAGGTTCCTATTTTGTATTTATGGATGAAAAAACGAAAATATTAATATATATCGAAATAATTACATCAGCAACAAAAAGAGCCTTATCAGATCGGTCTCCCTTTTGGGGAAATAAACTTATGAATAAAAAGTGGTGAATCTATCACGCTTTTTTTTCTATATATTCAATAAAAATACATATTGATTAGGGTGGTAGCAATGGGGAAACGTATAGAAAAAGTACTTGCGGCAAATCGTGGAGAAATAGCGATACGAATTTTTCGGGCATGTACGGAATTAGACATTCATACAGTTGCAATCTATTCGAAGGAAGATTATGGTTCTTATCACCGATATAAAGCGGATGAGGCATATTTGGTTGGGGAAGGCAAAAAGCCGATTGATGCATACCTGGATATTGAAGGCATAATCGCGATTGCCAAAATGAGCGGAGTTGATGCGATTCATCCCGGTTATGGTTTCCTTTCAGAAAATATTGACTTTGCGAAACGTTGTGAGGAAGAAGGAATCATCTTCATCGGACCAGAATCAAGACACCTAGATATGTTTGGTGACAAAGTGAAAGCTAGAACACAAGCTGAACTAGCTGATATTCCGGTCATCCCTGGTAGCGAGGGACCGGTGACCAATGTTGAAGAAGTAAAGGAATTTGGAAAACAATACGGTTTTCCAATTATTATAAAAGCATCATTGGGCGGCGGCGGACGTGGAATGCGGATTGTCGAAAAAATCGAAGAAGTTGAAGAGGCATATGATCGCGCAAAATCAGAAGCTAAAGCAGCCTTTGGTAACGATGAAGTCTATGTAGAGAGATTCATACAGAATCCAAAGCATATCGAAGTTCAGATTTTGGCTGATACTCATGGGAATATCGTCCATCTATATGAACGTGACTGTTCCGTTCAAAGAAGGCATCAAAAAGTTGTGGAAGTGGCACCTTCCGTATCCCTTTCCGAGGATTTAAGGGAAAGGATTTGTGAGGCAGCGGTCAAGTTGGCGAAGAATATTGATTATGTAAATGCCGGTACGGTCGAGTTCCTTGTGGCAAATGGCGAATTTTACTTTATTGAAGTCAATCCACGGGTGCAGGTTGAACATACCATTACTGAAATGATTACGGGCATTGATATCGTTCAATCTCAAATCATGGTAGCCGAAGGGCATGAGCTCCATGGCAAAAAGATCGGGATCCCCGAACAAGCAGGGATTAAAACGCATGGATACGCAATTCAATCACGGGTGACCACTGAGGACCCGTTGAATAATTTCATGCCTGATACCGGGAAAATGATGGTATATCGTTCAGGTGGAGGATTTGGTGTCCGTCTGGACGCTGGGAATGGATTCCAAGGTGCAGTCATCACACCATATTATGATTCCCTTCTCGTTAAACTTTCTACTCATGCACTTTCATTTGAGCAGGCAGCTTCTAAAATGGTTCGTAACCTTAAGGAATTCAGGATTCGTGGAATTAAAACAAATATCCCCTTCCTTGAAAATGTTGTTAAACATGAAAAATTCATAAATGGGGAATACGATACATCATTCATCGATTCAACACCGGAATTATTTAGCTTCCCAATCAGAAAAGACCGTGGGACCAAAATGCTTTCATATATCGGAAATGTAACTGTGAATGGTTTCCCAGGCGTCGAGAAAAAGAAAAAACCTGTTTTCGATCCAGCTCCAATTCCGAATGTTGGTGGCCTGCCGCTTATCTCGGGTACAAAAAATATACTTGAACAGCAAGGTGCAGAGGGACTGGTCAATTGGATTAAAGAACAGAAAGAGGTATTGATCACAGATACGACTTTCCGTGATGCACATCAATCTTTACTGGCGACGAGAATTAGATCGAAGGATATCCTTGATATCGCTGAGCCTACAGCAAAACTCCTTCCTGATTTATTTTCAATGGAAATGTGGGGCGGGGCTACTTTCGATGTAGCTTATCGATTCTTGAAAGAAGATCCATGGGACAGGCTGTTAAGTTTCAGGAAAAAAGCACCGAATGTCCTTTTACAAATGCTTTTAAGGGCTTCAAATGCAGTTGGTTATAAAAATTACCCTGATAATGTCATTCGTGAATTCGTCGAGAAATCAGCGGATGCTGGCATTGATGTTTTCCGGATTTTCGATAGTTTAAACTGGGTTAAAGGGATGGAAGTGGCTATTGATGCAGTCCGTCAATCCGGCAAAATTGCGGAAGCGGCCATTTGTTATACCGGGGATTTGAATGATCCATCACGCAGTAAATATAATATCGGATACTATAAAAATATGGCGGTGGAATTAGAAAATGCCGGTGCCCATATTTTAGCGATCAAGGATATGGCTGGCCTCTTGAAACCGGATGCTGCTTACCGACTTGTATCGGAACTGAAAGAAACTACATCCCTTCCGATCCATTTGCATACTCATGATACAAGCGGAAATGGAATTTTCATGTATTCAAAAGCGATTGAAGCTGGTGTGGATATCGTTGATACGGCGATTGGGTCTTTAGCTGGCCTTACTTCGCAGCCAAGTGTACAAACGCTTCATTATGCTCTGGAGGGGTCAAGCAGACAGCCTAAATTGGAAGTCGATTCACTAGAGCGGTTAGGCGAATACTGGGGAGAGGTAAGAAAATTCTACCATGACTTCGAAAGTGGCATGAATGCACCTCATACCGAAGTGTATAAACACGAGATGCCTGGCGGTCAATATAGTAATCTGCAGCAGCAAGCTAAAGCTGTGGGGCTGGGAGATCGCTGGAATGAAGTGAAAGAAATGTACCAGCGCGTCAATGTAATGTTCGGAGATATCGTAAAAGTAACGCCTTCATCCAAAGTTGTAGGAGACATGGCCTTATTCATGGTGCAAAATAACCTTTCTGAAGAAGATGTTCTGACAAAAGGCAAATCCATCGATTTCCCTGATTCAGTCATAGAGTTATTCGAAGGCTATCTGGGTCAGCCTGTTGGTGGATTCCCTGAAGAGCTTCAGGAGGTTATCCTGAAAGGGAAAAAACCTATAACAGTAAGACCGGGTGAATTATTGGAGGAAGTGGACTTTACTTCCCTTAAAGAAGAATTATTCAAGGAATTGGGACGGGCTGTCACTGATTTCGATGCGCTTGCTTACGCCCTATATCCAAAAGTGTTCTTGGACTACAATAAAACAATTGAGCTGTTTGGAGATGTTTCCAACCTTGATACCGCGACTTTCTTATATGGTATGAGGCTAGGTGAAGAAATCGAAGTCGAAATTGAAAAGGGTAAAACGCTCATCGTTAAATTAGTTTCAATCGGTCAACCATTGGCTGATGGAACACGGGTCGTGTATTTTGAGTTGAATGGTCAATCACGTGAAGTGATCATCAAGGATGAAAACATTAAATCTTCCGTTATATCAAAAATGAAAGCTGACCCTAAAAATAAAGAACAAATCGGTGCGACAATGCCAGGTACGGTTATTCGTGTAGTAGTAGAGAAAGGCGATCAGGTCAAACAGGGTGATCACCTGATCATTACGGAAGCGATGAAAATGGAAACTACCGTACAAGCGCCATTCTCTGGGACCATTAAAGACATCTATGTAAAAGATGGAGAAGCGATCAGTACTGGTGATTTATTGATTGAAATAACTAAGTAATACCGTGACTGTGAGCTTGTAAATGATTTCGGGTGTAAATGGTATGCTTGAGGTTTCAAGCTGCTCTGTACCCTCTTTTAGGCAATGTACGGTCACTCGGGTCTCTCTTTAAGGTAAAACAAAAACCACCATTATGGTGGTTTTTGTTTTACCTTATTATCTTATTGATTGAACAATCAGACATTAACGGGCGGGTATCGTTGGCGTTATATCGTGTTCACCCTGCCTTTTGACCGTGTGGGTGGGGCTCCCTTTTTGCTTGGCCAGGGCATTTTTTTTGCTTCTTGAAGTCAGTAGCATCAAATAGCTCATTACACCAAAAAAGCAGGCAATGAATAAAGCGTGTGCCAATGCGATATATAAGTTCTGCCTTGAGAAAATTATAAAGGCTCCAGCGGTAACCTGTAAAAAAACGAGAATGAATGCAGCAATCCAACCGCCATACAACACTTTTTGATCCCTGTAATATTTTTTTGCAATATAAGCCACATAGGAAACCCAAATGAAAATAGCGCCAGCAATTGCACGGTGCCCCATCTGAATCCACTCATAAAGGTTGGAGGGGAGCGCGAGGCTGTCATTTACACATAAAGGCCAATCCTTACAGATTAGACTGGATTCCGTATGCCTTACGAGAGCACCCGTATATACGACTACCAGACAAAAAATCAATACGCCAATAATATGGAATTTCATTCGTTTATCAACTATAAGTTTTTCGGCTTCGAACTTCTTGTCGACTTCAAAAATCAATAGTGTCAGTAAAAAGACGGCAGCAAAGGAAATGAGTGATATGCCAAAATGAAGGGCAAGGACGAAATCGGATTGAGACCAAAGGACGGCAGCAGCTCCAATCAACCCTTGTAATAACAGAAAACCAAAAGAAAGGACGGATAAGAAACGTGCTTCACGGATATGGCCGATTTTTCGCCAGGACAAATACGATAAAATTAAAACCAAGAACCCCCCGGCACCTGATACGAGTCGATGTGAAAGCTCAATGACCAATTCTAACGTGATTTTGTCTGGGATCAATTGGCCATTGCATAATGGCCAGGACCTGCCGCATCCCATGCCGGAATCCGTCTTCGTGACTAAAGCTCCACCCAGTAAGATGAAAAGCATTACAATCGTAGTTAAAACAGCAAACCATTTAAGAGACGATTTCACTAGTAGTCCCACCTTTTTCTCTGTAGCCAAAATAGGTTGTTCAATAAAATTAATAATAGCATAAGACTTTTCATAATATTTGTCGAACTTCCTCGATATTACACAATTTAGAATGATTTTACAAGTTCAGTTAATATAATTGCTATTAATTAAAATGCCGGAAATAGTTGAAAGTTACAAAAGACTTTGATAGAAATAAAGGGAGTGTATACCTTCAAGTAGGACCAAAATAGGGACAGAGCCTAGGGGATGATGATAACAGCATACTATTCATGTTCTTGATGAACATCTAACAAGTGAATTGAAAGTATTGAGACACAAATTGGTCAAAAAATAACCGAAAAATTTTCACAAAACCTTCCAAAAATGTGTTTTAATATATTGAAGAAATGATTTTACTAAATTTTACTGTTTTTAAGCATGATATTAAGAATGAAAGCTCTCGATGGATTCCATTTACAACGGCCATTGGTAAATAATTTACTTTTTGTGTACGCTTCCTTGGTTACAAATATCAAAAAGTATGAAATAATGTTCTATAGCATATGTAAGTAGGCATTTTTTGCATTTGCGTCTGTGCTGAATGATTTAAAGGAGGAAAACAAATGTCAGAAACAAGGGGTTTGTCAGATGCTGTCATGAAGGACAGTAAAGCCGCCCTTCAATCGGATATACCGGAAACAACAGCTTGGAAGGATTTTCTCGCACTTATAAAAGTGGGGATTGTCAATTCAAATATAATTACAGCTTTTACCGGCGTATGGTTAGCCCTTCATTTTTCGGGGCTTAGCTTCTTAAGTAATCTTGATGTAGTGTTTTATACACTTGCAGGTTCGGCGCTCATAATGGCAGGTTCCTGCAGTTTCAATAATTATTATGACCGTGATATCGATCATTTAATGGAAAGAACGAAAAACCGGCCAACGGTAACTGGTAAAGTACAGCCTTCAAAGGTATTGGCGTTAAGCTTTGGCTTAATTGCTGCAGGACTGGTATTGCTTGCTTTGACTAATATGACAACTGCTATACTTGGTGCATTCGGCGTCTTCGCCTATGTTGTCTTATATACCATGGTTTTTAAACGGAGATTTGTCTCGAATACGATAATAGGCAGTATATCAGGAGCTGTACCTCCACTTATCGGGTGGGCTGCCGTCGACCCGAGCCTTGATACGATCGCTTGGGTCCTGTTCGCGATCATGTTCTTGTGGCAGCCTCCTCATTTTTATGCACTTGCAATGAGGCGTGTCGAAGAATATCGTGCAGCGGGGGTACCAATGCTTCCGGTTGTAAAAGGATTCAAGGCCGCAAAAAGATCAATCATGTTATGGATCATCTGTTTAATGTTCGTTCCTTTCTTTTTAACTCCATTAGGAACTCCACTGGTTATTCTTGCTGCATTATTGAGCACAGGTTGGCTTATTTTGGGGATTAAGGGGTATAGGAAGAAAGATGATGTTAAATGGGCTACATCCATGTTTGTTTATTCTTTAAATTATATGACCATTTTATTTGTAGCTATGGTTATCGTCACACTCATCTAGTTTTTGTTAAATAAAAGTTGCTGCGCGGCCTGTTTTTTTACAGGCTGCAGCTTACTTATATATAATGCATTGACCGCCATTCATACATATTAACGGAGAACTTCAACAGGATCATTCATAAGGGTGGTTACATGAATCATCATAATAATTCCTTAAATTAGGGATTCTTTCTTTTTAGAAATTGACATAGAGAGAATATTCGCAATTGCGCCCATTTTTATTTTTGTGAGAAAATTTTGACGAAAGAGGGGTTTCTGAAGCTATGAAAAAAAGGCTGCACAAATGGCGCCTAATTGCTTTGCTGGGAATTGTAGGACTTGTCCTTTCGGGCTGTGGCGAACCATTTCTATCCGCACTGAAGCCAGCAGGCAATGTTGCGCAATCTCAGTATGACTTACTGATATTGAGTACACTAATCATGGTTCTGGTAATTATTGTTGTGATTATTTTGTTCGTTGTAGTTTTACTGCGCTTCCGTCGGAAGAAAGGCGACGAAACAATACCGAAACAAATTGAAGGAAGTCATAAACTTGAAATTATCTGGACTGTTATTCCTATTCTTCTTTTAATTGTTCTGGCTGTTCCGACCGTCGTCACTACATTCGACCTAGCTGACACAAAGGCAATGGATAAGAAAGATAAGGATGGAAAAACGAAGGATGCCCTTGTCGTGAATGTTAGGGCAAATCTTTATTGGTGGGAGTTTGAATATCCTGACCTTGGCGTTGTCACAAGTCAGGATCTGGTTGTGCCTACCGATCAAAAAGTGTACTTCAATCTTACTGCTTCTGATGTTAAGCATTCATTCTGGATACCGGCTGCCGGAGGAAAGATGGATACAAATACAGATGGGGTCAATCAGTTTTTCTTAGAATTCGATAGTGAAAAGGCAGAAGATTCGAACAACTTATTTTACGGGAAATGTGCTGAACTTTGCGGTCCTTCCCATGCCTTGATGGATTTTAAGGTCGTACCGAAGTCTAAAAGCGACTTTGTAGCTTGGACTAAAGATATGAAAGCCGCAAAAGAACCTGTCGTGGAAGGTGATCTAGCAAAACAGGGTGAAGATGTCTTTAATCAAAGTTGTATAGGTTGTCATGCGGTGACACCAAATGACAGCAGGCCTGAGGCTGCTCGTCAGGCACCGAATCTGGCTACATTCGGTGAACGTCAAAAAATAGCTGGCGTATTGGATCACACGGAAGAAAATGTGAAAAAATGGATCAAGGATCCTGAGAAGTATAAACCGGGTAACACAATGACCGGTACTTACGGCCAACTTTCAGATTCAGATATTAATGCACTGGCTGCCTATCTTTTAGAGCTTAAGGTGGAAGAAAAATAGAACATTGATTAAGGAGGTTAAATCGTGAGTACGTACGCTAATAAAAAAGGATTTGGCGCTACGATTTGGGATTATCTGACGACGGTAGACCATAAGAAAATCGCCATTTTATATCTTATCTCTGGCGGGTTATTCTTTGTAATCGGCGGTTTGGAAGCGATGTTTATCCGTATCCAGCTTGCAATCCCAAATAATGACTTCGTAAGTGCCGGATTTTATAATGAAATTTTGACCATGCACGGTACGACAATGATATTTCTGGCGGCCATGCCATTAGTATTTGCTGTTATGAATGCGGTTGTACCATTACAGATAGGGGCACGTGATGTTGCGTTCCCATATTTGAACTCATTAGGTTTTTGGTTATTTTTCTTTGGGGGAATCTTTTTAAATCTTTCATGGTTTTTAGGGGGCGCTCCTGATGCAGGCTGGACATCGTATGCATCACTTTCCCTGCATTCCGAAGGCCATGGCATTGATTTTTATGTCCTCGGACTACAAATATCGGGTTTTGGAACACTAATTGCAGGGATCAATTTCCTTGTAACCATTATTAATATGCGTGCGCCTGGTATGACATATATGCGTATGCCGCTGTTTACATGGTCAACTTTCGTTGTTTCTGCGTTGATATTATTCGCTTTTCCTCCGCTTACCGTGGGATTGGTGTTAATGATGTTCGATCGGATGTTTGGCGCGAATTTCTTTGATGTAGCAGCAGGGGGAAATACGATTATTTGGGAGCATTTATTCTGGATATTCGGTCACCCGGAAGTATATATTCTGATTCTTCCAGCGTTCGGTATTTTTTCAGAAATTTTTGCAACATTCTCCAGAAAAAGATTATTTGGTTATTCATCGATGGTTTTTGCAACCGTATTAATCGGTTTCTTAGGTTTCATGGTTTGGGCCCATCATATGTTTACCACTGGTCTAGGTCCTATTGCCAATGCAATCTTTGCCGTAGCGACTATGGCTATCGCTGTACCAACTGGTATTAAGATATTCAACTGGATCTTTACGATGTGGGGAGGAAGCGTTAAGTTCACGGTCCCGATGCTTTATGCAGTTGCCTTTATTCCTACTTTTACAATGGGTGGCGTGACAGGTATCATGCTTGCATCAGCACCTGCTGATTATCAATACCATGATAGTTATTTCGTTGTTGCCCATTTCCACTATGTAATCGTCGGTGGGGTTGTATTAGGTTTACTGGCTGGAATCAATTTCTATTGGCCGAAGATGTTTGGAACTATGTTAAGCGAAAAATTGGGGAAAATCACATTTTGGACGTTTTTGATTGGTTTCCATTTAACATTCTTCATCCAACATTTCTTAGGTCTGATGGGGATGCCTCGTCGCGTATTTACATTCTTGGACAATCAAGGTCTCAATACAGGTAATATGATTAGTACTGTTGGAGCCTTTTTGATGGCATTTGGTGTCTTGGTTATGGTCATCAATATCATCATTACATCTGTGAAGAATGAAAAAGTCGGAAATGATCCATGGGGAGATGGCCGTACGCTTGAATGGGCCATTCCATCACCACCGCCTTTTTATAATTTTAAACAATTGCCGCTAGTCCGCGGATTAGATCCTTATTGGGTTGAAAAAATGGAAGGTAAAAAGGAAATGACTCCTGCAGAACCACTTGGGGATATCCATATGCCAAATTCATCCATTCTTCCTCTGACGACTGCTTCCGGTTTATTTATAGCAGCATTCGGTGCTTTATACCATATGGATGATAAGTCGTGGACACTGTCTATTATCATTGTTGGACTTTTGGTGACATTTGGTTCAATGTTTATCCGTTCCGTTAAAGACGATCATGGATACCATATTCATAAAGAAGAGCTTATGGACGATAAAGACAAGGGAGGTAAGGCATAATGCAAGCAGATGAAAGATTCACGGATGCTACTTGGCCTGCTTCTCCCGAGAAAGCGACTTTAGAAGGTAAAAATAAGTATTTGGGATTCTGGTTGTTTCTTGGTGGAGAGACGGTATTATTCGCCTCACTATTTGCAACTTACCTTGCATTGAAGGATAAAGTTCCAAATGGTGACGCAGCCCTAGCAAAAGACTTATTCGAGCTACCGCTTACTTTTGTTGCAACCATGCTATTATTGACCAGTTCATTGACTAGTGTGTATGCGATGTATCATATGAAAAATAACCACTTTAAACAAATGCAGGCATGGCTTGTTATTACGGTTGCCCTTGGTTTTGGTTTCTTAGCCCTCGAGATTTATGAATTTAATCACTATGTTCATGAATTCCATCATACATTTACGAGTAGTGCCTTCGGCTCTGCGTTTTATACTTTAGTTGGTTTTCACGGAGGACACGTTGCTTTCGGTTTGCTTTGGATCATAACTCTAATGGTACGTAATGCAGGAAGGGGTTTGAATTTATATAACGCTCCTAAATTTTTTGTTGCGAGTCTTTATTGGCATTTCATTGACGTAGTCTGGGTGTTTATCTTTACAGTCGTATACTTAATGGGAATGGTGGGATAACTGATGGCGAATGATCAATCAAATTCAGCGAACCCGAATGTCGATTTAAAATATCGCCGTAAGAAAAATGCTGAAGAGATGAAACATCAAGTGATAACATTTATACTAATGATTTTCTTTACATTACTTGCTTTTGCTGCAGTAGGAATCGAAGGGTTTTCACATTGGTTCATTAAACCAGTCATTTTGCTACTGGCAGTCATACAAGTGGTTTTCCAATTGTATTATTTTATGCACATGAAGCACAAAGGGCATGGTACCATTGCATTGTTTTTATTTTCTGGCCTTGCAGTCGGCTTAATAACTGTCCTTGTTTTCACAACGATCGTTTGGTTATAAACCATAAGAAAATCGGCTATTGAATGATAGCCGGTTTTCTTTATGTGTTGATTCACTAGAAAAAGAATCCAAGTTTATCTATATTTGTTATCATGTTTCATTTTAGTTATAATGAAAGTAAGAAAATTGTTTTGAACGAGGTGATTTTTTGTCCATTGATATTTTCGGATTTCGCGCTTTGTGGAGTCCTTATTATTTTGCCGCCCTCGTACTTATAACCCTTGGCTATTTTTTGTTTGTGACAAAAAAAGGGAAGGCGTTTTCAGGCAGTTCACCGCTTTCCGTTAAACAGACAACTTATTTTTTAACAGCCATGTTCCTGCTTTATGTGGTAAAGGGTTCGCCACTGGATTTATTGAGTCACATTATGTTCAGTGCCCACATGTTTCAAATGGCATTGCTCTATCTTGTGATTCCGCCTTTATTTATCATTGCGATTCCGGATTGGCTATTGAGAACTTTCATAAATTCAAGGGGAGTGAAGGCGTTATTTCAATTTTTCACGAGACCGCTTGTCGCCCTTTTACTATTTAATGTCCTTTTCTCGTTGTACCATATCCCGTTAGTGTTCGACTTTATCAAAACGGGGATGTGGATACATGCCGGATATACGGTGCTATTATTTACTACTGCAGTTTTGATGTGGTTCCCACTTGTCAATCAATTGCCAGAACACGAAAGTCTAACAGGTGTAAAAAAAGTAGCTTATATTTTCGGCAGTGGCATTTTAATGACCCCAGCCTGCGCTTTAATCATTTTTGCTAATGATCCGATGTATGATACGTTTACCAATGCGGAATCTTGGGCAAGTGCCATGGAACTTTGCGTTCCCGCTTCAGCACTGTCGGGTTTGACACTCAGCGGTCCAGAAATGTTCAATGGACTGCCATTGCTTGAGGATCAACAGCTTGGTGGGGTTCTTATGAAGGTGATCCAAGAAATCGTATTAGGCTATGTATTAGGTGTCATTTTCTTTGCTTGGTTCAAAAAGGAGAATGGCGGACAAAATGAAATCGATCCGATACCTTCGGAATTTCAGCATGTGGAATAGTTGTACCATAAAAGACTTGTCTTGGGGGGGAGGCAAGTTTTTTATATGTTGTCATTGCCTGCTAGGTTTTACCGGTGACATTGTAAATGGTTATCGCTAAGCAAATAGCCAGTGTTTTGTCTTGGATATCACCATAAAAGTGAGCATTCTGTTAAAAATACTTGATTTTATTGAAATTTATGATTACCTTTTATAAAATGGTAGTTGATTAATAAATAAAGAGAGGACTACAATTCATATGTCTTTACCAATCCTTCCAACGATAAGTACAGCCTTCATTGTATTAAGTGCCATCACTGTTGCAATAGGCTGGTATCAAATTAAACAACGCAAAATCGAGACTCATAAAAAAACCATGATGGTAGCTGCGGTTTTTGCGGTAATCTTTTTCACTATATATCTTACTCGTACGGTCTTTATTGGCAGTACGTCATTTGGTGGACCGGATGACATTAAAATTTATTATACGATTTTTTTAATCTTCCATATAACACTTGCTACAACTGGAGCTGTTTTGGGGATCATCATGCTTACCACTGGGTTTAAAGGTAAATTCGCCATTCATAAAAAAATCGGACCTACGACAAGCATCATTTGGTTTTTCACTGGGATTACTGGAGTAGCCGTTTACATCCTGCTTTATGTCATCTATCATGGCGGCGAAACAACATCTTTAATAAAGGCGATCCTAGGATTTTAAAATGATGAAGAAGCCTGATGCAAAAAAAGCATCAGGCTTTTGTAATGGAAAAAAAGAGAGCATCACTCATGATCCGCTCCCTTGTACCGCACTTTTTACTAACGGCTTTTACAGGCCGGTGAATTGTGTAAGTTCTTCTTTGATCTGAGCGAGGATTTTTTCACTTTGTTTAACTAATGATGCAGGGAAGTCCTCCCCTTCGCCATATTCAACTCCGTGTGGATAATAATGTTTTCCTAATAGAGGAACCATTAGTTTGATGACGGCTCTGTGAGCGCCTACATCGCCCTCTGTAGCATAGCCAAGTATTCGCAGGTAAAACGTTCCTTCTTTTAATTCGAACTTACGATCGTAACTGACTCTTTCGTAATCCCATTGTTCGGCACGTATTAAACCATATTGCGGCATTAGGTCATCTAATCGGTTTAAGTCGGCTGTGATGTTTTCGATTCCAAAGCTTTCAAATTTCACGAATAGTACCTCCTATGTTTCTATTGGGAATTAAAATGACATACCGGGAAAATATTATGTACATGAATATATTAAAAATCTCCAAGTATGTTTATAATATACCATTTTATCCTATATTTTATAATAGTACGAAATGGTGGAAGTTGCAATGAACTCAACCACGGTATTTTAATGATTCACAAAAGTTCCACTTTAAAATAAATTTAATGAAGGGGCAGTCTATCGTAAATTAGAAAATTATGATTGAACAGTGATATAATCAGGACAGAATGTTTTTTGCATTGGATACATAAATTAGATAGAGAGAGGGAGTGTTCCTCTGCGCAGATTAGGAAAGGTTTTGGTGTTAATCGTTATTTTTTTCGTAATAGGTATTTATCTCAATATCGGCGATGAAAATGAAGGTAACCCTCTTATTGATGGTAACAAAGGCGTTAACCCCAATGGACATATAAATGAAAAAAGTACTTCTTCCGAAAAAGAAGGGGTGACTAAAGTGACAGAAGGTCTGGGAGTAACAATTGGAAAAAAGGCAAAAGAAATAGAAAAGGAATACGGTAAGCCGGATCGAATTGATATGTCCGCCTATGGATATGAATGGTGGGTTTATAAAAAGGACTATAACAATTATTTTCAACTGGCCGTAGAGAATGGAAAAGTGGTATCTGCTTATGGAATCGGTGATAAGGTTAATGTCGCTCCTTTTAAAATTGGACAATCGATTGATGCCATCTATTCCAGCTTATATGTGGAACCTACTGTTGATATTGAAGTTGGCGACAGTTCCTATCGTTTTGAATTGTCGGAGGAAGATATGAACATGAGGCCATTGATTGATCTAGGGAACATTTATGTTCAGCTTTATTTGGATAAATTCACAGGGACTGTTTCAAGCGTCCGATTTTTGAATGATTCCGCCCTATTAAAACAAAAGCCGTATGAATTGACCTATCATGGTAAACTTGTGACCGTCAAGGAACTTTCTAAAGAAGACTTGGCGAAAGTGGAAGTTGGCAATGAGCAGCAAATTTTCGATATTACAAATATAATGCGCAGCAGGTTTAAACTTAATCCTTTAGAATGGGATGGTCCAACTGCTGAGGTTGCCTACCTTCATAGCCGGGAAATGACGGACGCTCCTGAAGGAACCCATGTTTCTGAAACAAAAGGGGATTTGGAAAAACGTCTCGATGCAGGTCATGTTAAATACAAGGCAGCAGGTGAAAATATTGCGGCCAATTATGTGGACGCGGCTGCAGTCATGGAGGGCTGGCTAAATAGTAAAGGGCATCGGGATGCGATGCTGAACGAGGAATTTACAGGTCTGGGTGTTGGGGTTTATAAAAGGTATTACACCCAGAATTTTATAAAAAAATAAAAAAACGGATCCGTTTGGGGTCCGTTTTCTTGTTCTAGAAAATTTCCTGTCTATACAGCATAAAGTTCCCCGTCTTCATGGTTGACCTTCCCCACGATGATGATCGTTTTACTACCTCTATTATTAATTTACTCGTACACTTTAATCAATCACCATTGGAGGGTTTCACATATCGAACTTGGAAATCCGTAATAACGGTACCCTTGTGGACATGTTGAGTTTGCAAGGCACCCATCCCCGAATCTAACAAGGTAGCAATCATGCCCCATATGTAATTTTCAATACATTATGTACAAGAGGGGTTTAGGCATGATCATTGTAAGTGTCTTCCCCTGTTTGCAATTTTTAATTGCAGTAGGTTAGAAATACAAGAATATTTACTTTGGGGCTCTTTTGGCTTTTAGATCTGAGTCAATTCCAGATAAAACCGATAACTCCGTTTCATCTACAGACTGAACCGGGTTCTGGAAATCCTTGTTTAATTCACTTGTATCCGGTATGAAAATACATCCTTTTTTACTATATGAAATCCAATTGCATTTGAAGCGGAATTTGATGCACATTTTATTTGCTTATAGCATATGGTGCAATAGGCGATGTCTAAGTGTGAGGTGAGAGTAATGGCAAAAAGAAAGCGCCCCTCCGTCGATCGATTTCGGGAGTTTGTCAAGGAGCATCCTTTTTTAGTGAATGAAGTGAGAAACAAGCAAGCAACATGGCAGGAACTTTTTGAAGAATGGTATTTACTCGGAGAAGATCATCCACGCTGGCAGGCTGATGTAAGCGTGGATAAGTCCGAAGTGAATTCAGAAGCCCCATCACCGCCGGTAGAAAAGGGAGACCAAAGTACTGAGTTGATCGGTTCGTTAATGAGTGCAGTTAAAAATATGGATATGGGCCAGATTCAACAATATATTACAAATGCCAATCAGGCCATTGGTGCAATCCAAGGAGTGCTATCTGCTTTCCAAGGGAATAAATCAGAAGATACCAGTCCCCCTAAAAAAGAAAGAGAGCAGAGAGCTAACCCTTTTTTATTCACTAAAGATTAAGGAGGGTTTTTCATGCGTCAGAATATATATGAATTCATTCAAACGAATGATGATATGCGAAATTACTTGAGGATTCAACCTGCCTGGTACAAAAGGTTAATGCGTAATCCTCATGAAGTGGATGTATTTGAAACTGAAGCGAAATATTTTTTTGAGAAGTCTATTCCACATCGGGTTTCTAAATTTTCGGAAAGCGTCCAGGTTGCCTCCATGATGCTTCATATGTTTCAAGCGATGAATGCTCCAGGTGAATGAAGAAAAAAAGAGTAAATTACTCCTTTTGGCGAACAATAAAGGCAAAAGGGGGACGATGTTATGAGAAAGTTGATTGTGGTTCTAACAGTGTTGATGGCAGCATCGGGATGTGGAAAGAAAATACCGGAACCTGAAAATTCAGGAGTAGCCCTACAAGGTGAACCTTCCCTTAAAGCTGCCACCACTGTATCGAGCGTCCGAAACTCAGATGAGGACTTTCGGGTAAAAACTTTTGTGAAAGGCAACTCCGTCTATGTGGAGTGCTACTTGAAAAACTATGTGTTTTCTGAAACGAATTCTGAACAATTGGCAACTGTATCTGTATTTATTGATAATCAAAAGAAAGTCGATATGAGAACGGCTGCATTTATCTTAAAGGATGTCCCGAATGGCATGCATAAAATTAAGCTGGAGATTTTGAATGCTTCAGGTGAAAAAACAGGGCTTCAAAAAGAGTTTGAAGTACATATCACTTCCTCGATTTAATCAAACCATTAGCATGTGAAAGAGAGAAATGGTAAAATGGTGATGGAGGTGAGCTTGTTAATGCTTGCTACTATGGAAATCATCGACATTTTACAACAGGCTGAAGGATTAGCTGAAATGATCCTTCATTCTGAAATAGGGGAAGAATATCTCCTTAGTTTATATAAATTACAGAGCGACAAAGAGGCACAGCGGAAAATTTCCAAGTTTACTTCACTAAAGGATCTATTTGAAGATGTTCAAAGGTTCGGTAAATATCATCCGGATTATAAGCGTATCAATTTAGAGACAAGGGAAGCTAAACGAGACATGGATATGCATCCTGCCGTTGCCGAGTTTAAGCGGGCGGAGACCGAATTGCAATCCGTTCTTGATGAAATAAGCGGAAGAATAGGACGAGCGGTTTCAGAACAGGTCAAAACCCCTGCGGGGAATCCATTTTTTGTATCATCAGGTGGATGTTCGACGGGAAGTTGCGGAACCGGCGGAAGTTGTGGATGCTCTGCTTAATGAAATAGCCAGATCATAACCATCATTTGCCCGGCTTTTGTGGTTTATGGAAAGAACCTGCAGCCATCGAAATTCGATATTATTTCGGAGTTCGGTGGCTGTTTCATATACGGCACCTTCTACTGAAAGTGTTAGGAATGAAACGATGCATGTATAAAAAATTCCTTCATTGAATCTTACACCAGTTTTTCGCCTTTTTTTATATTATGGATACGTTACAAGTGCGATTGAAGACTAAAAGGGGTTAACTGCGGTATAGGATACAGTCCGGACAAAGATTGCCGCAGCAAAACATCTTTTGCTGCGGCACATAAAAACGATGACGGAATACATATAAAGGTTCTTCCTGCCGTACGAAAATGGTTTCGCAATGGAGCTGCTTGCCACGCATTGAAAGGCCTGCGGCTTTTTTTATTATGATAGAAAGCTTACTTTTATCATTTTGTGCCGGATGAAAATCGATATATAAAAATGGTATACCTGTGAATTTTTTTATCGAAACTTTGGTGATTTCATCATTATCTAATAGATGATCCATAAATTGTTGCCAAATTTGGTCTAAATCCATCGTTTTTTCGGCTCCCTTCACAGTATGTATATTCATAATAGTAAGAGAATTTCGTTTATAATCTTTTTTCTTGGTTGAAAGTAAAGATTCTGCTATGCTACACTTAGTTAAAACCTTTATAAAAGGGAGTTATTGATATGCTTGGAGCGAGACAGGGAATCATCGTCTATTTACATACATTAAAACAAGCCAAAATGCTTAGGAAATTTGGGAATATCCATTATGTTTCAAAAAAGTTGAAATACGTAGTCCTTTATACGAATATGGATGAAGTGGAACCACTGGTGGAAAAGCTGAATAATTATTCGTTCGTAAAAAAAGTGGACCTTTCTTACAAGCCTTTTTTGAAGGTGGAATTCGAAAACTCCAAACCGGATAAAGCGAAAGAATATGATTATAAAATGGGAATTTAAAAAAAGCTGACTCTTGCGGAGTCAGCCTTTTTCAATTAGTGCATCAATATCTCTCAACCTAATGGAGGCAGATATCTGTTCATTCGCAAAATTCCGATTAAGTGTTGGTAGTACAACTCGATTTCTGCAAAGAGCACCGAAGGTTTCATATCGATTTCAATTATGGATTTATCCAGTTCCTCCGCCAAGTTCTCAAAAAGCTCATAGCGTTTGTTTTTGGTGGCATGGGGGTTCGGTATACCTTCACGGCAAATGTAAAGCGGCTGGAATTTCCCTGGATCTGTAGGCTGCATGACGATAACCAATGACGTTACCTTTTTATCATTTATTGTAGTATGCAAAGCCAAAAGCCTTGCGACCCGATGTTTCTGGCTGCGTCCTACTTCCAGCAACTCATATATATCGGAATATCCTTGTCCAAGTTCAATAAAACGTTGAATCAATTAAACCTCTCCTAACTAACTTTTATTCATTACTTTATCATTATCCCTCATAAAAGAGAAGGACAACTTCATTGACGAATCATGAAAAAGAAACTTAGGTATCATAGGTTTTATCAATAAAAAAAGCCCTGCAAAAATTTGCAGGGTCCTTCTATGTCTAAATAAGGACCAGAAGGCAAAGGGAGAGGAGAAACCGGAGGAAGAACTTATGGGGAAACGTAAGCCTTCTCCGCGGTTGGCAACAACACCTTAAAAAGGAATGTTGTTATTCTTATTATTGCCAAAAACCACTTTATTATTCAAAATGTAAGTGATTTATCTAAAGAATGGATATCATCTATCCAAGGTACGAAATGATAAGTTGATTTTCATCTAGGAATTGAAGGAAATGGCTTTTATTATTGGCTAGCTTTTTCTAATATGTTAGGATAGGAAAGTAACAGAAATTTGTCAAAAAATGTGGTGAGAATGATGAGGGTCGTTTCCGGAATTTGCAAAGGAAGACCACTTAAGGCTGTACCGGGTACAGGAACCCGGCCGACTACTGATAAAGTTAAGGAATCCATTTTCAATATGATTGGGCCTTATTTCGAAGGAGGGCAAGTCCTGGACTTGTTTGCCGGGAGCGGTGGACTGGGAATTGAAGCGTTAAGCAGGGGCATGGATAAAGCCATATTTGTTGACCGGGATTTTAAAGCAAATCAAACGGTTAAGGCCAATTTGGAACTATGTAAGTTTTCAGACCGTGCTGAGGTTTATAAAAATGATTCAGAGCGTGCATTGAAAGCTTTGGTGAAAAGGGAAATGACTTTTGAATTAATTTTTCTTGATCCACCTTATAAGAAACAAAAGCTTGTGGAGATTCTTGAAGAAATACATAAATACCGATTGCTGAGCGATATGGGATATATTGTTTGTGAACATGGCCATGATGTTACATTGCCAGAAAGAGTTGGCGATTTTAACGTTAAGAGAAAAGAGGTTTATGGCGTCATTGCCGTTACGATTTATCAATGGGGAAACGTACACGAACAGGGGGAACTATGAATGTCCAAAATAGCGATTTGTCCGGGGAGTTTTGATCCAATAACATTTGGTCATCTTGATATCATTCAAAGGGGGGCGAATGTTTTTGATGAAGTATATGTGGTCATCGTGAACAATTCAGCGAAAAATTCACTGTTCACAGTGGAGGAGAGGCTAGAATTGATTACTGAAGCAACGGCACATATGCCAAATGTTAAAGTGGATTTCTATCAAGGATTGACGGTCGACTATGCTGAAAGCGTTTCCGCGAATGCCATTATCAGGGGACTGAGGGCGACTTCCGACTTTGAATATGAAATGCAGGGAACTTCAATGAACCGTTTCCTTAACAGTAAAATAGAGTCATTCTTTATCATGACGAAAAATCAATATTCTTTCTTGAGTTCAAGTATCGTGAAAGAGGTTGCGAAATATGGCGGGGATATCTCTGAACTAGTGCCACCTGTTGTCCAGAAAGCTCTTTCCAAAAAGTACGAGGAACAGAAAGAATAGAAAAAAGAGCATTGCTAACCGCGCAATGCTCTTTTTTCGGTTTAAGAAAGGCCTTTGAACAGCCTTTTGGTAAATATGATGATGTATAGGATCAAAAACGCGAGGGTAAGAATAGGACCGAAATCAAGCATGTTCTGATAAAGGGAATGCGCATGTTCACCAGATCCGCTGACTGGGAAGGCGTGTATCGGGTTGCCGCTGTACCTATTGTCATTATAGAATGGTTCCCAAAGCAAGACGGTGATTATGGAGGCCAGAAGGCCATGTGCTATCCTAGCCAGAAAAAAGGGAGTGAAACGAATGTCTGTTGCTGCTATGATGCTGGCAACTTGCGCTTGAATGCTGAATCCGTTGAAAGCCAAGATGAAACTTGTCATCACAGTTTGCTGAAAGAGATTTGCATTTTCGACCGAACTGGTTAATTTTGAACCAAGAGTCATTTCAAACATGCCTGATATGAACGGTAGGCTTAAGGAATCCGGGAAATTAAAAATATGTAAAATCCCTGCGACCAAAGATGCGAGCGATCCGGTAATGTTCATGTGAAATAAAAGCTTGTTGACCACCGAAAAGAGTATGATGAATCCTCCAATCATTAATAAGGTTTGAATGGATGAGATCACGGCATCTCCAAGTAAACTGCCAAATGGTCTTGTTTCTTTTATTCGGGTTCTGTGCATCTGGCTAAACGCTTGTCTAATGGAGGGGAGCTTGTTCATTACTTTTGTAGGGGATTTTTCTTCTTTCCAACGGTAAAAACGCATGATGATGCCTACAAAAAAATTTCCTAGGTAGTGGGAAAGCGCAAGGATGATCCCTAAATGAGGATTGTGGAAAAACCCTACGGCGACGGCAACGAACAGGAACAATGGATTTGATGAATTAGTAAAACAAACAAGTCTTTCAGCTTCAATGCGGGTCAATTGCTCCTCCTGACGCAACCTTACAGTGAACTTCGCTCCAGCTGGAAACCCTGATGCAAGTCCCATCGCCCAAACAAACCCGCCCACTCCCGGTACACGGAACAATGGACGCATAAATGGTTCGAGAATGACGCCGATGAACCTGACAACCCCAAAACTGATTAATAACTCCGAGAAAATCAAGAAAGGTAGAAGAGAAGGGAAAACAATTTTCCACCACATATTCAGCCCGCTTTTGGAAGCTTCGAAAGATTCTTGGGGGAAGATGATCAAGCCAACTGCCATCATCGTGACGGAGGTAGCTAACAGTACTGTTTTAGATTTTGATTTTAGCAAAATTCAGCCTCCTCTTGAAGGTTACTAAATAAGGGCAGTCCGTTTCGTATATAATAAAATATGAATTTCCTTTTCTCGAAAAGTAATGTACAGGATGAAATGAGGATGATCCGTACAATGGAAATTTCAATGTAGCCATTCAATTATATGGTTATAGGCTTTTACTGCAATGCTTGTTTCACTGTCAATATAAATAATATGCTTCTATAAATCCGTTTAAGACCATAACTTTGAATGAGTGTTATTTCAGCGGGGGGGATATCTTTGTCGAGACCAAAGGTCGGGCTTGCACTTGGGTCAGGAGGAGCTAGGGGTTTTGCACATATTGGAGTGATAAAGGTATTACAGCAAGAAGGCATTCCGATAGATATGATTGCTGGAAGCAGCATGGGCGCCATGGTTGCGGCCTTTTATGGAGCAGGTTCGGATATCGAGAGGCTGTATAAGTTGTCCCGTGCATTTAAGCGAAAGTATTACTTAGACTTTACCATACCTAAAATGGGCCTCATTTCAGGTAAACGGACAAAGGATTTAATCAGGGTATTTACATATGGTAAGAAATTTGAAGAACTCGATATTCCTGTGGCAGTGGTCGCCACTGATATAAAAACGGGGGAAAAGGTCATTTTTCAGGAAGGTCCCATCGCTCCAGCTGTAAGGGCAAGCATCTCCATTCCAGGCATTTTCATTCCCGAGAAAATTGGAAATCGGCTGCTTGTTGATGGCGGGGTTGTTGACAGGGTCCCTGTTTCCGTCGTGAAGGATATGGGAGCCGATATCATAATTGGAGTGGATGTAGCCCACGTGAAACAGGATATGGAGATAAACTCCATATATGATGTCATTATGCAAAGCCTCGATATCCTGCAAATGGAGCTGGTTAAAAGCAGGGAGTTTGCTTCAGACGTCATGATCCGCCCCAGGGTTGAGAAATACAGCTCGAAATCATTTACAAACGTTCAGGAAATAATTAGTATTGGAGAAGAAGCTGCAAGAGGAAAGATAGATCAAATTAAGCAAAGCATTGTTACTTGGAAGGAGTCCTTTGAAAATGAGCCGTAAAATGTATGTACGCACTTTCCTGGTGGTGGCTATACTTCTCATAGCATCAGCCCTTTATTCCCTACCTTTTTATGTAACAAAACCAGGAATGGCTAAAGAATTGGAGCCAATCATAGAGGTTTCCGGAGGAGATGAAGCGAAAGGCAGCTTTATGTTAACCACTGTAAGGATGGGCCGGGCGAATATTTATTCCTATATGCTGGCGAAGTGGAGCAAATATCAGGAGCTTTATCCGGAAACCTCCATTCGAAGCGAAGATGAAACAGATGAAGAATATAATATCAGGCAGCTTCACTTAATGGATGAATCTAAAAATAATGCCATTCAGATAGCATATGAAAAAGCAGGGAAAGAAGTTGATTACAAGTACCTGGGTGTGTATGTTTTGGACGTGCTTAAAGGAATGCCGGCAGCTAAAGTACTGAAAGCGGGCGACCAAATCATTCAGGTCGATAATGTTAATTTCAAGTCTGCACAGGAATTCATGGATTACATTAATGGAAAAAAAGCTGGAGATGAAGTAAAAATAGTGTATAAGCGGGAGGAGACGAAGAAAACAGCCGTTCTTTCATTGCAGCCTTTTAAAGATGACCCAAATAGGGTTGGAATAGGCATTTCGCTAGATGATAATCGAAAGGTGACCACAAAACCGGCGATTGCCATAGATTCAGAACAAATAGGCGGACCTTCTGCCGGTTTAATGTTTTCTTTGGAGATTTATAATCAATTAACAGAAGGCGACCTTACAAAAGGATATGATATTGCCGGTACAGGAACGATGTCGGATGATGGTACAGTCGGTCCAATTGGCGGGATTCAACAGAAAATAGTGGCTGCCGATAAATCTGGGGCAGAAATATTCTTTGCCCCAAATGAAAACGGAGCGGCTGGTTCGAATTATGAAGATGCACTCATTGCTGCAAAGGACATTGGAACGGACATGAAGATCGTTCCGGTTGACAACTTTGAGGATGCTTTAGCCTATTTAACTAATCTAAAAGAAAAAGAAAAAGAAAAATAAAAAAAGCGCAGGCAGTGAACTGCACCCCAATTGTTAGACAAAAGTCTAGCAATTGGAGGTGTATTTTTTATGGTGCGATTATTTGAAGATAAAGTAGAAGTGGTTTCGCAGTACTTGGAAGGATAGGATCCCGTTAAATCGCTGAGTACCATGCATCTCATTCCGTGAGCCCAGCTTCAATAATTTCACGGCATTAAACCTGAACGAAAATGGGTGACAGATGTGACAGAGTTTCATCTCTTTGTTGAAAAATGATATCTTTACCTATTCTCGATTTATACAATGGTGAAATTATTTCTTATACGATTGAAACACGCCCTGTCTTTCGAGCTTGTGTCCAAGATGTTAGATCAAGCTTGCTTAGAGACCCCTGTCCTTCATTCGGATCAAGGGTGGCAAATAAATTGAGGCAATATGTACAAGCTCTCGAGGATCATGGGATTACACAAAGTATGTCCCGTAAAGGAAACTGTCTCGAGGACGCGGTTATCAAAAATTTGAATCAAAATTACATTACCTGCAAGGATACTACAGGATGTCCCATTTCAAACAAGAGCTGGAAAACTATATCGAATACTATAATCACAAACGGATCAAGGCAAAATTAATAGGACTAAGTCCGGTGCAATACCGAACTCAATCCTTAGGAGCAGCGTAACTAAATGACGTGTCTAACTTTTTGTGTTCACTTCACAGTCATCTTCTGTTTCCGCTTTTTTTGATTAGCTGATTTTACATGTAAGGACCGGGCAGGCCAAGCTTAAATGCATCTTCATTTGATAATGATGGGGGCTTCATATTCCCGTTTCATCAAGTCAGCTTGATACGGTTCGGGCAAGCCCAGTGCATACACCTGTGCCGCTCGTAAGTCCATATCGATGTCCTGCTTCTGATAGGACGAAAGTTTAGAGATGAGCGGGAGAGGTAAGCCTTTTTTAACGGTACGAAGATATTCTTGTCCCCGGCCATTCATGCCAAGAAGTCTGATATAGGCTGGTTGGTCATTGTGAATCACTTGTTCCTTTAATGTATGAGTCAATACATGGACACACATCCGCTGAAGGCGTGTCCATGTATAGCGTTTTGTCTTCAGAGCGGCCATGAATCCAGTAAAGCTCGAAGATTGTTTGGCCATCTCCTTTATTCGGTGTTCTATGCCTTCTTCAATTTCGTAAATCTCTGCCAATTCGATTAAAGAGGAAGACAGGATTCGGTATTTCAACATGGTCCAATACATTTCCCAGTCATGTAATGCATGATAGGTCGATAAATATTGCTCAAGAGCACTCATTGTCGGTTGAGGAATATAACTGGAAACGGGATTCAATTCCTGCTGTTCATGGATGGCTTTACGTATCCCAGTTGCGCTGGCAATAGGGTCTTTAGACAACTTTGTTTCATGGTATCCGGCAGCAACCCTTTGAATCGTATAAGGGCGAATGGAAAAGCCGTTAGAAAGGGCTGCACTTACATATTCCTTTCCAAGAATATTATTAGGCTTCGTCAAATCCAGTGCCGCATCACCATTGGTGATCGATCGATAGGCCTTGGTAGCACTGGACGGATAACTATTACCGGCATCCATGTACGATTTAATGGCGGCATCGAATGCAGCGGAATTATCCGTAAGAATTCTATGGGCGGTGATGAATGGTTCAATTCTGCCATCCTCACTTCCGAAGCAAAAAGAATCACAGCCAAGGGATTCCAAAAGAGAGATAGATCCTTTTGCAAATATCTCCGCCTTCTGTGTTGCAAAAGCATAGGGAAGCTCGATGACAAGATCTATGCCGCCATTCAAGGCCATTTCGGCACGTGTCCACTTGCTGACGATAGCAGGCTCGCCACGTTGTAAAAAGGGTCCACTCATAACTGCCACAACAATATCTGCCCCTGTTTTTTCTCTACTTTCTCTTGCATGTAAAACATGTCCATTATGAAAAGGGTTATATTCGACAACTAAACCGCAAGCTTTCATTCGTTCACCTCAGAGAAAAACTTTGTATTTTTTCAACTTAGTGCTAAAATAGTATTTCAAGTAAAATTACTATAATGATTCGTCTTGATTTTTTGTTTGAAAAGATTCTTAACCATGGATAATCAGTTAGGATGACTACATTATAGTGTAAAGAAAAAATATTGACAAACTTATAATTGAAAGCTATAATTATTTTTGTTGCCTTGAGGTGATTTCATTTGAAATGGACAATTAGTCAACTTCAAAAAATTCGGGACAAAGATTTACGGTTTGATGAACTGGTGGATGTCTTAGACATTAGAGAAAGAGACCCGCAAATTCGCGATGTTTCTCCGATTAGAGTAACAGGAAGAGCTGATATAAGCTCTACCGAGATTACTTTTCACTTGCATCTTTCAGGTGAATTAACATTACCTTGCTCCCGTACACTGGTAGACGTTAAATATCCGATTGATATTGATACAAAGGAAACCTTTCTTTTAAAGGCAGATGGCACTGATTTCTACGGAGATGATGTCACTGTTGTGGAAGGTGACGTTGTAGACCTTATACCGGTAATTAAAGAAAATTTATTGCTAGAAATTCCGATGCAGGTTTTTTGTGAGGATGTCGATTCAAACGAAGCTGCTCCTCAATCTGGGAAAGACTGGGCTGTTATTTCTGAAGTAGAAAATGAGCATAAGGTTGATCCGAGATTTGCAAAGCTTGCCGACTTTTTTGACAACAATAAAGAATCTTGATTGGAACGAAAAATCGCTAATCCGATTTTTCCAGCTTTTTTATATTTTTTAAGGAGGTGGGAATAATGGCTGTACCTTTTAGAAGAACGTCGAAAACTGTAAAAAGAAAACGTCGTACACACTTCAAGCTTCAAGTACCTGGTATGGTAGAATGCCCGAGCTGTGGTGGAATGACTCTTTCACATCACGTTTGTAAAGAATGTGGAACATATAAAGGAAAAGAAGTTGTCGCAAAATAATTTCTTGACCTACTTGAGAGCTTTGCTTTCTTGATGCAACACGCTAAAAAAAGCGCAGAGATATATCTCTGTGTTTTTTTTGCAAATTTATTTGGCAGAATATTTAGAATCATCTATATTCGATGATGATTTTGGAGAAGGTGAATATGTGTATCGGATGATTAAGGTTGAAAAGGATATACGCGGTATCATGAAGGTCCTAATTAATAGACCGGAGAAAAGGAATGCCGTGAATTATCAATTGATGGACGAACTTAAGTCGATATTGTCAGAAGCGGCACACGATGAAGAAGTTAAGTTACTCGTCCTGACAGGGGCGGGCTCTGAGGCATTCTGTTCAGGTGGGGATTTAAGTGAATTTCAGGATTTGCATACAGAAGAAGAGGCCTTTACTATGTTATCGAAAATGGGTGAAATACTTTATACACTAGCAGTTTTTCCTAAACCAACATTTGCGCTCATCAACGGAAGCGCAGTCGGCGGAGGATGCGAAATAGCGACAGCTTGTGATTTCAGATTGGCAAAGAGCGGAGCTAAGCTAGGATTTGTACAAGGAACTCTAGGAATCACGACTGGCTGGGGCGGAGCTTCACTTTTGCTTGAAAAAATACCAGAGCAAAAAGCGCTGAAGCTATTATTGGATGCAAAAATACATAAAGCTGAGGAAGCAAAGGAATTTGGTTTCGTAGATGAGATAGTCGGAGCAGGATTGGATGGGTGGGAGAAGTTCGCAGAAGATTTTCTTCGCCATGAGACAGGGGTATTGATGGCTTATAAAAGATTGCTTGTCCATAAATGGGAGTATAGCGGGCTTAGAGGAAGGATGGATGCGGAAATCCGGGAATGTTCTAAACTGTGGGCGAGTGATGAGCATCATGCTGCAGTTGACCGTTTTTTAAATAAGAAAAAATAAATATTACCCGCTCTATATATCTTCTATCTTTCCTAGCATGTGCATATTATGAATTAAAACTTGCTAAGGAGGTAGAGAGATGTCGATTGCGAGACAAGATGCATGGACTCACGATGAAGATTTGTTGTTGGCTGAAGTGGTACTAAGGCATATACGGGAAGGCAGTACACAATTAAAGGCTTTTGAAGAAGTGGGGAAACAATTATCGAGGACATCGGCTGCATGTGGATTCCGTTGGAATTCATTTGTAAGGAAGCAATATAAATCAGGGATTGAGCTGGCAAAAAAACAAAGGAAAGAACAGGTGGTCAATGATCCTGATTTGGAAAGGGATTCCGTTCCAGTGGTGGAAAATAACACTATTGAACAAAAATCGCCCCAGGAGGAAGAAAAAGAATCTATCACCCTCCAGGAAGTTATATTATATTTAACCAAAATGGATGAATTTTTTCAGCTTGAAAATAAGGAAAAAGAACGGATTTTTGAGCGGTCCCTATTACTTGACCGGGAAAATGGACGATTACGGGAAGAGAATTCACTGCTTAAAGAAAACTTGAAAGCGGTAGAGGAAGATTATCGTGCGTTAATGCAGATTATGGAGCGGGCAAGAAAGCTTAGTGTACAAGAAGATGAAAAAACGAATCCGAAGGTGAGTTTTCAAATGGATAAGAATGGAAATTTGGAAAGGGTAAGTAAATAGAAAATGCGGGTGGGAAAATCCGCCCGCATTTTCTATATTTCCTTATCCTTGTGTATCTATTTCTTTATTTTCTTGTTTGTCAAATGGGCTCCAAATCAGTGGGTTTTCTCCAAGGTCCCTTTCCATATCATAGGAAACTGCAGAAAATCCCATTTTTTTCCAAAAGTCTTGTGAATGGACTCTTGGGTTGGTTTTGATAGGCATGTTCAGGCTTTTGGCGAATTCGACTAAAGCTTTTCCATACCCCTTTTTCTGATAGTTAGGCAGGACTTCAAGTTTCCAAAGAACAAGGAAGTCCCTTGAATTGTCAAAATACTGGTCAAATTTAGCGCTTCTTTTATACAGGCTCATCCGTGCTACAAGTTTGTCGCCATAAAAGATTCCATAAAAAGGTGACTGGCTGTCATTTTCAATGATGTTACCCTCTAAATCATCTAGCATTGACAGTTCCTGTATCCCGTATTCTTTGAACTTTTTGAATTCCTCAAGCGTTTTAAAATTAACAAGTAATCGTTCCACCTTGTATTCCATAAAAAAGCTCCCCCTTAATTCTGATAAACCTCTTCCCATTTCCCATTGAAAGTCATCCCACCGATCTTTACCATGTGGAATTCCAGCTAAAGGCTAAATCTAGTATGACATCGACCGATTTATCCTTGCTGACTAAATGCCTACAGCGCCTTTTATCCCCCGCCCATTCCCTTCGATTTCTCGATAGTTAAGATTGGGGGTATCTTTGTTCCTATATAGTCTAAAGAATGTAAGCTTTTCCTATATAATATACCATTAAATTATCGCTTGAAGAAGGAAATATATCTTCTAATGGGTATTTAAAATTCTTTTCATTGAATTCCATTGCGACCCTTGTTGATGGGCTGGGGAACTTCATTTAAGTTGATTAGCGGGGTTTTCCAAAGTTGTTGATGTGAAAATTGATGCAGGGTAAAAAGGATAATGTGTTAAAATAGTTAATATATTTCAAATAGTAAGGAAGGTTATTATGAGAATTGGAATCATTGGGGGAGGGGCCATCGGGCTGCTGTTTGCATCTCATTTGAGTGAAAACCATAGAGTGACTCTTTATACCCATACTGCGGAACAGGCCTCCATCATCAATCATGAAGGTATACGTCTTATTGTGGATGGTGAAAGCCGTCTGCTGGCAGGCATCGTTTCAAAGAGCTTGGATGAGGGGATTTCGGATGAGGATCTTCTTATAATGGCCGTTAAGCAATATCACCTGCCGCAAATACTGCCTAGGATCAATGATATCCAGGTTCCGTTGCTTTTCTTGCAGAATGGCTACGGGCATATTTCTTATTTGAGGCAGCTTCAATCCCAAGCCATCTATGTGGGGGTAGTGGAGCATGGGGCATTGAAACATGATTTGAATACCGTAGAACACACTGGAGTGGGCATTACAAGAATCGCTTCATTTAAAGGGGAACTTGAACAACTCTCGTTAGTTAATGAAATGTTCGATCAATTCCCATTCACTAAGAGTGAAGATTATCATACGATGCTGGTGGATAAGCTTATCGTTAATTCAGTGATAAATCCATTAACAGCGATCCTTGCTGTGGAAAATGGCGGTCTAATCACTAATGCCTATTATTATCAATTGTTTCAAGCCCTTTTTGAAGAAATCTCTGGTATTTTGGAAATCCAAAATAGAACAGAGTCATTTGAACATGTGAAATCCGTTTGTATGGCGACAGCGGAAAATCGATCGTCGATGCTAACAGATTTAGAAAATGGCCGAAAAACGGAAATTGATGCTATTTTGGGTCATATCCTCTCGGAGGCAAAGAGTAAAGGGAAAAGTGATTGCCTGACGTCTTCTCTATATAAGATGGTCAAAGGAAAAGAGTCTCAGGGGGGATGAGAGTGTGCCGAACGTTGTTTCAAGCCTTGCCGCGATATTCATTACCTTGCCTTTCGTAGGGTATATACTTTTTTTTATAAGTGCCAAACAATTCACTGGAAACCATAGGCGCTCCGTTCAATTTGCTATGGACATGAGTACGCTGCTGTTCGTAATATCCGTCCATTATTTAATTATTACAATTTGGGATAAGCAAATTCTTTGGGTGATCATGCTCATCATGCTCATCAACGCATTCGTGGTGGTCCTTGTCCATTACAAGGTGAAGGAAGAAATCATTTTCCGTAAGGTATTAAAGGGTTTTTGGAGAGTGAACTTCGCCTTCTTTTTCTTAGCTTATCTTCTGTTATTTTCCATTGGTTTAATTACAAGTATTACTAAGATATTGACTACATAACATAGAACATCGCATCAATTTTCTGCTGCTGGGCAACTTCTTTTGTTTTCTTAAACCGGAATGTTATACTCTAAAAAGAATTGTAGTTGCAGAGAAAGGGAGAACAGAAATGGAGATGAAAGATCTCGCGTTACCATCGTTAAACCGTTTTGCATCGGACTATTTACAAAACCGCCTTGAAACGGAAGATTATTTTCACTATGACTTGTCTAAGCCTGACATTTATCGCAATAGATATAATGAATTGATGAACCGCTCTTTTTTACGTGGTGAATTGTCGGATTACATACAACAATACATGTCTCGTCTTTCAAGCAGTGAGTCCGTTAAGGGAAATATTGAAAGGTTGCGCAGGGATGATTCCGTGGTCGTTATCGGAGGACAGCAGGCCGGGTTATTATCTGGTCCGCTGTATACCATTCATAAAGTGATTTCGGTCATTAAGCTTGCGGAAGAACAGGAAAAAGAACTAGGGCAGCCAGTGATTCCAGTTTTTTGGATAGCTGGAGAAGATCATGATTTAGCTGAAGTCAATCATGTTTATGTAATGAAAAACGGTAAACCCTACAAAAAAACCTATCCTTCCTATCAGCCGTATAAAACAATGGTTTCTGATGTGGAACTGGAAACGGAAAAGGCAGAGAAGTGGTTTGAAGAAATCATTGAAACATATGGTGAAACGGCCTTTACGAATAAACTTCTGATTGATATGAAAGAAACCATCAGGCAATCAAAAACCTTCGTCGATTTTTTCGCCCGGCTGATTCATGAATGGTTCAAAGAATATGGACTTTTACTAGTCGATGCGGGAGATCCGGAATTAAGGCGAATCGAGAGGACCTACTTCGAATCGATGATCAATGAAAGTGAAAGGATTGCTGAAGTGGTCGAGGAACAGCAGTCATTCATGCATGCTAAAGGGTATGCAAAAATGATAGAAATGGATAAACAGGCAGCGAATTTATTTTATTATGATCCAGAAAAAAAAGACCGATGTTTACTCGAACGTGTAGAAGGCGGTTTCAGCGGGAAAAACGGCGAGGTATCTTTTTCCAGGCAGGAACTCCTGCAGATAGCCAAAAACCATCCAGAACGATTGAGCAACAATGTCATTACACGCCCACTTATGCAGGAAATGCTTTTCCCTGTTTTGGCTTTCATTTCTGGGCCAGGGGAAATAGCCTATTGGGCAGAATTAAAACAGGCTTTTGAGTTGTTTTCCATGAAGATGCCTCCAATCATTCCTAGGTTAAACATCACGCTTGTGGAGCGCAGTGTCCATGCAGATCTTGAAGAAATGGAACTCAGTTTGGAAACTGTTCTGACTGAAGGAACCGCTAATGCAGTAAAAAGTTATCTCGATTCCGTGAAAGATGAGACGATTGACCAGCTGTTTGGGACGCTGAAATCACAGCTTGAAGAGAACCATGGAAAGCTTTTTGTCCGCGCTGTCTCTATAGATAGAGGACTTGAGCCAATGTTGAATAAAAACATTGAATTCATCCAAAAGCAACTGGATTTTATGTATGGGAAAATTGGTGACCGTACAAAGGAACGTCATTCGGTCATATTGAAAAAATATGAACGGATAGCAAATTCGATGTATCCTCTTGGATCACCCCAGGAGAGGATTTGGAATGTTTTTTATTACTTGAATCTATATGGACCAGAGTTCGTTCGGGATATCATGAAATTGGAATACCGGTTCAATAATCAGCATAAATTGATTTTCATGTAGAAAAACCATCCGTTTGGGGAAAAGTGGTGGACTAATCATTTTGAATGAGGATTTCCACATCCCTATCTGACGGAGGGATTGAAAAATGGAAAAAAGACAGGCGTTAAAGCCTGTCTTTTTTTTTGGTTCCAGGGCACTTGACTGGCAGTGCTTCGACAGAAATAGTGGGACTGCGTCTTAGTCTGAGTCCATTCGAGTGGAATGCAGGTTTCAATAAATAAATTGACTAAATAAACTTAAGTTGAAAAGAAGGTAATTTTTACTTGGAAGGAGAAAGTAAAAACAAGTGGAGAAAGGTGGGGGAATGTGGTACATTGAGATTAGAATGTGGGGGTAGTGGGTATGTTCATGGGAGAGTACCATCATAACATCGATATAAAGGGCCGTTTGATAGTTCCAGTGAAATTCAGGGACGATCTCGGGGAGCAATTTGTCCTTACCCGCGGACTCGATCAATGTTTATTTGGTTACCCTATGGAAGAGTGGAAGCTGCTTGAAGAAAAGCTTAAAGCCCTGCCTTTAACAAAAAAAGATGCCCGTGCCTTTACCCGTTTTTTCTTTTCTGCAGCTACAGAATGCGAAATTGATAAACAAGGGCGAATTAATATCCCCACGCCGCTTACTTCATATGGCCAATTGGAAAAAGAATGTGTAATTCTTGGTGTTACCAATCGTATTGAGATTTGGAGCAAATCCCTTTGGGAAAACTATTTTTCAGCTTCGGAGGATTCTTTCGCTGAGATAGCAGAAAATATGATTGGCTTTGATATTTAAAGCTGCCCTCAAAAATAGAGTCACTCAATAACTGATTGGAAGGATGTCTAGCATGTTTCAACATACAACAGTGTTATTAAAAGAGACGGTTGATGGATTGAACATCAAACCTGATGGAATTTATGTGGATTGTACTTTAGGAGGAGCCGGTCACAGCGAATACTTACTTTCACAGCTCTCTGACAATGGTAGGCTTTATGCTTTTGATCAGGACGAAACGGCAATTCGGAATGCTAAGGAAAAGTTAGGAAGATTTGGCGAACGTATTGTTCTTGTTCCTAATAATTTTAAATACTTAAAAGAAGAGTTGAATGCCCGGGGAATCGAGAAAGTAGACGGGATTCTTTATGATTTAGGTGTGTCATCCCCACAATTGGATACACCGGAACGTGGTTTCAGCTATAACCATGATGCTCCTTTGGATATGAGGATGGACCAAAGTGCTGCCATTTCTGCCTATGATGTCGTGAACACCTGGTCATTCCATGATTTGATGAGAATTTTCTTTCAATATGGAGAAGAAAAGTTTTCGAAGCAAATTGCCAGGAAAATTGAAGCGGCTCGTGAAATAAAACCGATTGAAACGACGTTTGAGCTTGTAGAACTAATTAAGGATGGGATACCGGCCCCAGCAAGGCGTAAAGGCGGACACCCTGCGAAACGAGTTTTCCAAGCAATAAGAATCGCTGTGAATGATGAACTTGGTGTCTTTGAAGATTCCTTAGAGCAAGCCATATCGCTTTTGGATAAAGAAGGAAGAATATCTGTCATTACATTCCATTCTCTTGAAGATAGAATTTGTAAAACGGTATTTAAAAAAGCAAGTAGCTTGCCAGACCTTCCACCGGGACTTCCAGTTATCCCGGATGAATTCAAACCGCCTATGAAAATAATTACGAGAAAACCGATTTTACCTTCAGAAGAAGAATTGGAAGGAAATAATCGTTCCCGATCGGCTAAGCTAAGAATCGCCGAAAAGCAATAATTACAGAAAAAAATCAGTAAGGGGGAACATGAATGAGTTCCATAGCCAAAAAAATACAAGAACAGCAAAATGAAGACCAACAGCAGCAACAGACACATCAGACAGTGGTCATCCGTAAAGCGAAGATATCCATTGGTGAAGTTTTCTTACTATGTGCCCTTGCTATCATGGTTACTTTTATGGGAGTGAAAATAGTCTCTAATCAAGCGGACATTTATGAAACGAATAAAGAAATACAGCTAGTGGAAAATTCAATTGAAGAACAAGGAAAAGTGAATGATGATTTGAAAGTGCAGGTTGCTGAACTTAGTACATACGAAAGAATTTGGAAAAAAGCTGCAGCTCTAGGGTTCAAGTTAAATGAGAATAATGTGAAGGGTGTGCAGTGATAATGCAGAAACAAAAAAATATGAAGCATGGGGCAGCCGGATTATTTTTCTTATTCGGCCTGCTCTTTTTTGTATTAATCTGCCGCTTTTTGTATATTGAGGTGACTGGTACCGCAGGCGGGGAAGTACTGGCTTCGAAAATCGACAAGAAATATCAAAAAACACAGAGCATAGAAGCAAAAAGAGGTAGCATACTCGATACAAAAGGTGAAGTCATCGCCGAGGATACTTCCTCCTATATTTTAAGGGCTGTACTCAGTAAAAAGGAACCTGAGCATGTCAAAGATCCGGATATGACTGCGAAAAAGCTTGCTAAATATATCGACATGGATGAACAGGACATCTATGAAAGGTTAACGAAAAAAGGGGCATACCAGGTAGAGTTCGGTAGTGCCGGCAAGGATCTGACTCAGGTCGTCAAGCAGAAAATAGAAAAATTGGAACTGCCGGGAATTACATTCGGAAGAACCAATAAACGTTTTTATCCTAATGGAATCTTCGCATCCCATCTGATTGGCTATGTAGAAAAAGATGAAAAAACGGGAGAAACGGCTGGTAAGTTCGGCATTGAAAAGTATCTCAATAAACAATTGCAGGAAACAAACGGGGAGCTGACATATGACAGTGACTCTTGGGGCTTCCTTTTGCCGGATACAAAGGAAAAGGTGGTTGCTCCGGATAATGGCAATGATGTCATGCTTACCATCGACAAGAAAATACAAACGCTCCTGGAAGATTCGATGAGCAAAGTGCAACAAAAATACGATCCCGAGGAAATCATAGCGATTGTTTCCAATCCCAAAACAGGGGAGATTATGGCGATGGGGCAAAGGCCTTCCTTCAACCCAACAACGAGAGTCGGGCTAACGGATACATGGCGTAACCTGGCTATTGAAGACTCCTTTGAACCGGGATCAACCATGAAAACATTCACCCTTGCCGCGGCTGTTGAGGAAGGGGTCTTTAATCCAAATGAAACTTTTGTTGCAGGAACTTACAAAGCGGGTTCAGGGGAAATTCATGATCATAGCGGAATCGAAAGAGGGAAGAGCATGACCTTTCTTGAAGGGGTTCAACGTTCTTCTAACGTCGCTTTTGCTACTCTTGCAATGGATAAGATCGGAGCGGATACTTTTCGTGAGTATTTGACAAAGTTCGGTTTCGATAAAAAAACTGGGATAGATTTGCCGAACGAGATAACCGGTAAAATTCAATACAAGTATAAGCTTGAAAAAGTTACCACTTCCTTTGGACAAGGTTCGACCGTTACGCCGATTCAACAGATCCAGGCTGCTTCCGCAATAGCCAATGACGGTAAAATGATGCAGCCGTACGTGATAAAAAGCATTTCCGATCAGGATACCGGAAAAGTTTTGAAAACGACAAAGCCGAAAGTGACAGGGCAACCGATTTCGGCAGAAACTGCAAAACAAGTCCGAGACTATTTGGAAACGGTAATTTCTGCGAAAAAAGGAACAGGGAAAAAATATGCACTTGATGGATATGAAGTAGCAGGGAAAACAGGAACGGCACAAATTGCTGGTCCGACAGGTAAATATTTAGAAGGGAAAAATAACTATGTATTCTCCTTTTTAGGTATGGCTCCAAAAGATGACCCGGAGTTGGTCATGTATGTGGCGGTCAAGCAGCCGAAATTAGGTGTATCTTATGTCGGGGCTGATCCTTTGTCAGAGATATTTAACCCTGTCATGCAAAATAGCCTGCAATATTTGAACATAAAACCTTCTGACGTTAAAAAACAAAAAGCCAATAAAATCGTTGACTATACGAATCAAACCGAGAGTTCAGCGGTCAAAGAGCTGAAGGATCTTGGCTATGATGTAAGTACGATCGGAAGTGGGCGTAAAGTGCTCGATCAATCCCCGAAAGCCGGTAGTACCCTATTACAGGGTGAAAAAATAATCTTGAAAACCGAAGGGGAAATGAAAGTTCCTGAGATGAAGGGATGGTCCTTGCGCGATGTCATGAAATTAGCTAAGGTTGCAAAACTGGATCTGAAAACTACAGGAACTGGCTATGTGAGTAAACAGGGTATCGAAGCTGGGAAAAAGATGAAGGAAGGAGATACCTTCAATATTGAATTAACCCAGCCTAAAGCTGCAGAGGATATACCGAATAAAGAGAAAACAGAGTGATGATAAAGAGGGAATCCAAACGGATTCCCTTTTTATTTCTTTAAAAGTTTCTTAGTCTAGCATCGGGCAGACAAGCATATATTGAACCATGTATGAAATGGAGGTGCCTGTTTTTGCGTGTTTCGAATGTTACTGTCCGAAAACGGCTGGCAATCGCATTGGCAGTGGGTATCGTTGTTTTTTTTATCATTGATGTCCGTTTGGGAATTGTACAATTTTATTTAGGGGATAAGCTGACGGGGCTGGCTAAAGATTCCTGGAGCAGGAATATTCCTTTTGAAGCTAAACGAGGTGAAATCCTGGATCGGAATGGTGTTGAGCTGGCAACGAATATTTCTGCGCCAACAGTCTATGTCATCCCAAGACAGATTGAGAATCCTGGGGAAACGGCGGAACAGCTTGCTTCAATATTGGATATGACAAAGGAAAAGGCTTATCAATGGTTAACGAAACAGGAGATGAGCGTCAGAATCCCGGAAGGCAGAAAGATATCTCACGAAAAGGCGAAGGAAATTAAAGCATTAGGGATAAAGGGCGTTTATATCGCTGAAGATTCAAAGCGTCATTACCCATTTGGTGAATATCTTTCGCATGTTCTTGGCTTTACGGGCTCCGATAATCAAGGGTTGATGGGAATTGAATTGTCTTATGATAAGGAACTAAGTGGGGAAAAAGGATTTGTTAAATTTTATTCCGATGCGAAAGGGAAAAGGCTCGAAAATATGGCCGATGACTATAAGCCCCCTGTTGATGGTGATAACTTGAAGCTTACGATCGATAGTAAAATCCAGACAATCGTGGAGAGGGAGCTCGATAATGCGGAGGCGACATATAACCCCGATGGTCTAATTGCCATTGCCATGGACCCGAATACAGGGGAAATATTGGCGATGTCGAGCAGGCCAACCTTTGACCCAGCTAATTTTCAAAATGTACCTTCAGAAGTGTATAACCGCAATTTACCAGTTTGGAGTATTTATGAACCAGGTTCGACTTTTAAGATCATAACCCTTGCTGCAGCGCTGGAGGAAGGGAAGGTCGACTTACAAAAGGAACATTTTTATGATTCCGGACATGTGGAAGTGTCAGGTTCTACACTGCATTGCTGGAAAAGCGGAGGACATGGGGATCAAACTTTTCTTGAAGTCGTCGAGAACTCATGTAACCCTGGTTTTGTAGAATTAGGGAACCGGCTTGGTAAAGACAAGCTGTTTAAATATATAAATGATTTCGGGTTTGGACAAAAAACGGGGATTGATTTAACCGGAGAAGGAAAAGGAATCATGTTCAACATGGATCGAGTGGGTCCTGTTGAGCAGGCAACCACTGCATTTGGACAAGGTGTTGCCGTAACGCCCATTCAGCAGGTGACAGCGGTATCGGCGGCTGTGAATGGCGGTACGTTGTATACGCCCTATATCGCAAAGGAACTGGTAGATCCAAAAAATGGAGAAGTACTGATGCGAAAGACCCCGCAGGCGAAGAAAAAAGTAATTTCAGAAGCAACCTCGAAGAAAGTCCGAGAAGCACTTGAATCCGTTGTTGCTAAAGGGAGCGGTAAAGGAGCATTCGTGGAGTCGTACCGAGTCGGCGGGAAAACGGGTACAGCACAAAAAGCTGAAAATGGCCGATACCTTGAAAATAATTATATTCTCTCATTTATTGGTGTCGCTCCAGCGGATGATCCGCAAATCGTTGTCTATATTGCGGTGGATAATCCGAAAGGAACAGTACAATTCGGTGGGGTCGTTGCTGCTCCGATCGTAGGGAATATCATGGAGGATTCACTTAGGGCCATGGGCATCAAGCCAAGAAAAAACCAGATTGAGAAGGAAACGGTTTGGACGGATCCTGTCATGGTTGAGGTACCTGACGTTGTGGGACTCAGCAAAAAAGAGTTGCAAACCCAGCTCATCGACCTTAAGCTGGATATTGTCGGCAATGGGGATAAAGTCATAAATCAAGCTCCGGATCCAGGTGTTAAAGTAAAAGAAGGGTCCACGATAAGAATTTATCTTGGCGAAAATACAGAATAAGTATAATATAATATATGAATAGTTAAAGCGGCTGAAGAATCATCAGCCGCTTTGTTTACGGAGTCGTGATAACCCCGTATAATTGAAATTGGCTTCTCGACAAGCCAAGACTAATCACATATAATGAATCCTCAAATTAAGTTGAGAGGGATGGAAAAATGAAGCTTCACAAATTACTATCTTATTTACACTCCTTATTTACGTATGAAGGAGAAAATCCTGAAATCACCTCCATTGAAAATGATAACCGTAAAGTCATAGACGGAAGTTTATTTGTTTGTATAAAAGGTTATACAGTCGATGGTCATGATTTTGCCCAATCTGCTGTAGAACATGGAGCTGCAGCAGTCATTGCAGAAAGGCCGCTCGACCTCGATGTTCCCGTGATCGTTGTCAGGGATTCAAGCAGGGCAATGGCAATGCTTGCCGATGCATTTTATGGCCATCCTACGCAAAAGATGCGCTTGATTGGAATTACAGGTACGAATGGAAAAACGACCACCAGTCACTTATTGGAAAAGATTTTCGAGGATCGAAATGAAAAAACAGGATTGATTGGCACGATGTATACAAAAGTTGCCGATACGGTATACGAAACTAAGAATACGACGCCAGATAGCGTTACACTGCAGAAGGCTTTTCATGAAATGGCCGAAGCGTCTGTTTCCACGGCCATTATGGAAGTTTCTTCGCATGCACTTGAGCTTGGTCGAGTCCATGGCTGTGATTATGATATTGCCGTTTTTACGAATCTCACACAGGATCATTTGGATTTCCATAAAACCATGGACAGATACAGGCAGGCAAAATCATTATTTTTCTCCCAGCTCGGCAATGCCTACATAGAAAACCGTCCAAAATATGCTGTACTTAATGTTGATGATGAGGCAACAGCTGATTTCATTAAAGTGACCGCTGCTACAGTCGTTACATACGGGATAGACAAAGAAGCGGATATCAGGGCCAAGGACATAAAAATTGATGCAAATGGCACATCATTCACCTTGACAGCGGGCAAAGAGGAGCGTTTCATTCAGCTGAAGCTAATTGGTAAATTCAGTGTTTATAATGTTCTCTCAGCCATCTCAGCCGCTCTGTGCGCGGGTAACGATCTAGATGAGACCATTAGATCAATTGAGGATATAAAAGGTGTTGCAGGCCGTTTTGAGCTTATTACAGCAAATCAGTCCTTCCCGGTCATAGTTGACTATGCCCATACACCGGACAGTTTAGAGAATGTCCTAAAGACTGTTGGTGAGTTTGCTGAAAAGAAAATTTTTGTGATAGTGGGCTGCGGCGGGGACCGAGACAAGACAAAGCGTCCTATCATGGCCGAAATTGCATGCAGGTTGGCGACTGACCCGATTTTCACCTCGGATAATCCGCGCAGTGAAGCTGCTGCCCAAATCCTGCGGGATATGGAAGCTGGTGTAGCAGGCAAAGAATATACGGTTATCGAAGACCGCAAGCAGGCGATTAATTATGCAGTTGCCAAGGCGGAAGAGGGAGACGTTATTTTAATTGCTGGAAAAGGTCATGAAACATATCAATTGGTCGGTGACGAGGTGCTTCACTTCGATGACCGTGAAGAAGCAGTAAAGGCGATTCAAAGTCGTTTGGGTTCAGTATGAACCAGCGGTGAATTTGTCCCGTCAACAAACAAGAAATGACAACAAGCAGAATTTTATTTTGAATTGTGTTAGGAATGAGGGAGTAAGGAATGTTGGAACAAGTAATTTTTTATACGATTTTGGTGGCGTTTTTAGTAACCGTTCTTCTTTCGCCGATTTTCATCCCGTTTTTACGAAGATTGAAATTCGGGCAAAGTATCAGGGAAGAAGGCCCACAATCGCATCTGAAGAAAACGGGAACACCCACCATGGGCGGTTTGGTCATATTACTATCTGTTACTATCGCTACACTTGTCATGACTTTTAAATTTTCGGAACCATCAACTGAAACTTATTTATTATTATTCGTTACTTTAGGATTTGGTTTATTAGGTTTCTTGGACGATTTCATCAAAGTGGTGATGAAACGTAATCTAGGACTGACTTCAAAGCAAAAACTGCTTGGACAAATTGTGATTTCGGTCATCTTTTACTTCGTCTTTAAGCAGACAGACCGTTTTAATCCTGAATTGACGATTCCAGGTACAGACTATGCTGTTGATTTTGGCTGGTTTTATCTCTTCATCGTTATTTTCTGGCTGGTAGGTTTTTCGAATGCCGTCAATTTGACGGATGGGCTTGATGGACTTGTCTCAGGCACATCAGCCATTGCTTTTGGTGCTTTTGCCATTTTGGCCTGGAGTCAGTCACAATATGATGTCGCTATATTTTCTGTTGCGGTTGTCGGTGCAGTACTAGGATTTTTGGTATTCAATGCCCATCCTGCAAAGGTATTCATGGGGGATACAGGTTCCTTGGCACTTGGAGGAGCCATCGCTACCATCGCCCTGTTAACCAAGCTTGAAATCCTCCTGGTAATCATTGGCGGAGTCTTCGTCATTGAGACCCTCTCTGTCATCTTACAGGTAGGATCTTTTAAAACGACTGGTAAACGTATTTTTAAAATGAGTCCGCTTCACCACCATTATGAGCTTTCTGGCTGGTCGGAATGGCGTGTCGTCGTGACTTTCTGGACAGTGGGGCTGCTGTGTGCGGTACTCGGAATCTATTTAGAGGTGTGGATATAATTGAAAGAGACTGCAAAGTATTCAGAGAAAAAGATATTGGTATTAGGATTGGCAAAAAGCGGAGTGATGGCAGCTTCGCTTCTACATAAATTAGGTGCTTTCGTGACGGTTAATGACATGAAGCCATTATCGGAAAATCCTGAAGCCCAAGGACTTCTTGAACAGGGAATCAAGGTCATCTGCGGAAGTCATCCGATCGAGCTACTTGATGAAGGTTTCGAGTTGATCGTGAAAAACCCGGGAATCCCCTATCGGAATCCTATTGTAAAAGGGGCATTGGAAAAAGGGATTCCAGTTATCACGGAAGTTGAACTGGCCTATCAGATCAGTGAGGCCCCTTTCATAGGCATCACTGGTACAAATGGAAAAACGACTACGACAACATTGGTATTCGAAATGTTGAAAATCGGTGAAAAATCCCCGCTTATTGCTGGAAATATCGGTACAGTTGCTTCTGGTGTTGCTGAAAAAGCAAAATCCGATGACTCGATCGTCATTGAATTATCATCATTCCAGTTGATGGGGATAGAGGAGTTTCGTCCTGAAATCTCGATCTTGACTAATCTGTATGATGCGCATTTGGATTATCATAGCTCCAAACAGGAATATGCAGAAGCAAAAGCTGCGATTACGAAAAATCAAATAGGCTCAGATTTCATGATTTTTAATGCAGATCAAGATGCCGTTTTATCCATGGCGAAAAAGACCAAGGCTGAACTTGTTCCTTTTTCAACTGAAGTGAAACATGAGAATGGCGCCTATGTGGAAGAAGGTGCCGTTTATTTCCGAGGAGAAAAAGTCATTGATGTTTCAGAGATAGCCCTTCCTGGAAAACATAATTTGGAAAATGTGCTTGCAGCCATCTCGGCGGCCAAACTGAAGGGTGTTGCTAACGAAGCCATTCAGACTGTCCTAAAAACATTTTTTGGTGTGGAACACCGTCTGCAGTATGTAGCGACGATCGAAAACCGTAAGTTTTATAATGATTCGAAAGCGACGAACATCCTAGCTGCATCCAAAGCGCTAACATCCTTTACGGAACCTGTCATCCTATTGGCAGGCGGGTTGGATCGCGGAAATGAATTCGATGAGTTAAAACCGGCTATGAAAAATGTCAAAGCCGTGATAACTTTTGGCGAAACGGCAGAAAAAATTGAGCGGGTAGCCAAAGAAATAGGAATAGCGAATATAAAACGTGTCGATAATGTAGAAAAGGCCGTACCGGCTGCATTTGAATTTTCAAATGAAGGCGACTGCATTCTTCTCTCCCCTGCTTGTGCAAGCTGGGATCAATATAAAACTTTTGAGCAAAGAGGAGACATGTTTATGGAGGCCGTGCATAAACTTAAGTAAGAGCTTTCGCAAAAGAGAAGTGAACCTGCTTCTACGTTGACACCTTGGAAAAAAGCGATAATGAGCCGTTATCGCTTTTTTTTTGACTAAAGTGCTGACAAGCAATCAGCATTGATGTTTATATTCGTACAGGCTCGAAAAACTTCCTCGAGGTGGATGTCCGTGCCATTAAAAAAATCGAATCCCGATCTTATTCTCATTATCGTCACCTTAAGTCTTTTGACCGTTGGATTAATCATGGTTTACAGTGCTAGTGCCATTTGGGCAACATATAAATTTGATGATTCGTTTTATTTTGCTAAAAGGCAGTTGCTGTTTGCCTGCGTTGGTGTCATAGCCATGTTTTTCATCATGAATGTGGATTATTGGACGTGGCGGACTTGGGCCAAGATTCTCATCATCATATGTTTCATTATGTTATTGGCGGTGCTTGTACCAGGTATAGGGATGGCAAGAAATGGATCGAGGAGCTGGATTGGTGTAGGTGCCTTTTCGGTACAGCCATCTGAGTTCATGAAGCTGGCGATGATCGCTTTTTTGGCTAAGTTTTTATCCGAACGGCAAAAGCTGATCACCTCTTTTAAAAAAGGGATGCTTCCATCCTTGGGTTTAGTGTTTTTGGCATTTGGATTGATCATGTTACAGCCCGACCTTGGAACGGGAACGGTAATGGTAGGAACATGCATCGTTATGATTTTTATTTCCGGGGCAAAAATCAGCCATTTTGTCGGCTTGGGGCTAATAGGGGTAGTAGGTTTTATCGGCCTGATTTTGTCAGCGCCGTACAGGATAAAAAGGATCACATCTTTTCTGGATCCTTGGGAAGACCCTTTGGGCAGTGGCTTTCAAATGATTCAATCGTTTTATGCAATCGGGCCCGGTGGATTGTTCGGACTGGGACTCGGGCAAAGCCGCCAAAAGTTTTTCTATTTACCAGAACCGCAGACCGATTTCATTTTTGCCATACTTTCCGAGGAACTTGGCTTCATCGGAGGCTCTCTGGTCATATTGTTATTTGCACTCATGCTTTGGCGGGGCATTCGGATCGCACTTGGTGCCCCTGATTTATATGGGAGCCTTGTAGCGGTGGGAATCATTGCAATGGTCGCCATTCAAGTGATGATCAATATAGGGGTAGTAACGGGATTGATGCCAGTTACGGGTATCACCTTACCACTTTTAAGTTATGGCGGTTCATCTTTGACACTTATGTTGATGGCGATCGGAGTGCTCCTGAATATTAGCCGTTATTCAAGGTTTTGACATCAGGAAAATATATGGTTGGCAAAGGGAAGCCCTGTTAAACGCAGGGTTTTCCTTTTTTTATTCTTACGATGAAAACCCTTGCAGGAAACTGATTTTGGAGGATACTTTGCCGGAAATTAGAAATAAATGAAATGCCGCTTAAATATTACCATGTATGAATGTGGGGGAATCCATAATAAATATTGGCAATACTGCTTTGTTTAGACTATAGTATAAGAGGGTTAGGCCGTACTGGGGCTTGCTTCTGCTCATTTTTCTGTTTAAAAGGTATTATCAATCTTGTAAAATAAATGACCTCATGTAAGAGGAAATGGAAATCATAACTTGGAATTTTTGGAACAACAAGGAGGTTTATCATGGATAAAGTGATAAAGCAATTAACTGAAATGAAAATCGGCAAAGTTCTTGAACGAGAACCGCTTGCGAATCATACAACTATGAAAATTGGGGGGCCGGCTGATTTATTCATCGTGCCATCATCCATTGAAAATATAGAAAAAACGATGCAGGTCATCAAAGAACATGGGATACCATGGAGGGCGATTGGCAGGGGCTCGAACTTACTTGTAAGTGATGGCGGAATTGAAGGTGCCGTACTTAAATTGGATAAAGGACTTGATCATTTCGAGTTGAATGGCTGCGAGATTAAAGCGGGAGCTGGGGTGTCACTTGTCAGCCTTTCCGTTCAAATCAGTAAAAAAGGATATGCAGGATTGGAATTTGCCAGTGGGATCCCTGGTTCGGTCGGCGGGGCTGTCTATATGAACGCTGGTGCGCACGGTTCCGATATGAGTGTAATCCTCAAGAAGGCGCATGTCCTTTTTGAAGATGGAACCCTAGCTTGGCTTTCGAAGGAAGAAATGGAGTTTTCATATCGAACCTCTCTGCTTCAAAAGAAACGACCTGGAATCGTACTGGAGGCCATTTTTCAATTGACAGAGGGCAATAAAACCGAAATCGTTGAAAGAATGCAGAATAACAAGAATTATCGAAAAGAAACCCAGCCGTATAATCTGCCATGTGCCGGTAGCATATTCAGGAATCCACTTCCACATCATGCAGGTAAATTGGTGGAAAATGCCGGCCTGAAGGGACACTCGATTGGCGGAGCGCAGATTTCACCGATGCACGGAAACTTTATCGTTAACACAGGGACTGGAAGTGCTGCGGATGTTCAAGCCTTGATACAGCATGTGAAGGATACTGTGTATGATAAATTTGAAATTGAAATGGAAACAGAAGTGGAAATCATCGGCCGGAAATAACAGAGGATTTATTCTTTATATCCAAATATTGTGTTATAATGTGATACCTTTTAAAGTTTATTAAAAACAAATTTTAAGTTTGTCTTGAATCGTACTGTGTCATAAACCATCCATTTTTTCAGGAAGAGGTGAATGGGATGGAAAAGGGAAAAATCGTTTCCATTGAGGACCGCATCCCGAAATTAAAACAATTAAGAAAAAGCAAAGCAAACAGGCGACTTGTTCTTTTGCTTTCCCTTTTCTTCATTTTGGTTGCTTGTGTGCTGTATTTCTTATCCCCGTTGAGCTACGTGAAATCCGTGCAGGTAGAGGGGAATCGTTATTTTACTTCCAAGCAGATCATTAAATTGAGTAAGGTGAAGAAGGATCAAAGCATCTGGAAGGTTGATACAGGGACCGCCGCCGCTAATATCAAAAAAAATAAGGAAATAAAAAGCGTTCAGGTAACACCTGTATTTCCTAATTCCATTAAAATCACGGTTTCGGAACATAATAGGATGGCATATCTGTCCAATAATGGTAAGTTTGCTCCAATTTTGGAAAACGGGTCGGTTTTGGAGGAATTAGCAACAGGCGAAATTCCAGTATTTGCCCCGGTTTTAATTGGTTTCAAAGAGGGTAAAGCATTAAAGTTGCTTTTAGAAGAGCTGGACAAGCTTCCTGTCGAGATTCAGAATGCCATATCTGAAATTCATTATGCTCCAACCAAAACCGATGACTACCATATCGTCATGTTTATGAACGATGGGTTTGAAGTAAGTGCGACAAGCCGGACTTTATACGAGAAAATGATCCACTACCCATCGATTGTCAGCCAGTTGGATCCAAAGGTAAAGGGAGTCATTGATCTGGAAGTGGGTTCTTATTTTAAAGCATATGAAGACGCTGAACAAAAGGAAGGCACCAATGAGGAAAATTAATGGCAAACGGGTGGTCTTACCCCTAGTTTGCGTTGTTCTCGGATTTATGATTGCCTTCTCTTACAATCTGACCAAAGATGGTAAAGGAGTAGTGAAGGATAAAGCCTGGGATCAGGAATATGAGCTAAGGCAGCAACTGATCGAACAAGAGAAACAGAACAGGGATCTTCAGAATGAACTCCTTCAAAAGCAAGAAAATGTATCCAAAATTGAAAAAGACCTAGCGCAGGAAAAGCAGTTATTTTACAATTTGGCCGAGGATACGGAAAAATACCGGATGTTTCTTGGAAAAGTGAAAGTGAAAGGCACAGGCCTTCAGGTGACTCTTGAAGATGGTACAGATATGGACTCAGAGGCCAATGTTAATAACTACCTGGTTCATGAACAGCATGTCTTCAAGGTCGTCAATGAACTATACATATCAGGTGCAGAGGCTGTTGCGATTAACGGTCAAAGGTTAAATCATGATTCTTACATAGTATGTAATGGGCCTGTGATCACAATTGATGGCCATCAGCATCCAGCTCCATTTATCATTTCTGCGATTGGGGACCCTGATGTCCTGGGTGCTTCACTGGACTTACCCGGTGGCATAAAGGAACAGCTGGTTAATGAGAATATTATCTTTACAGTGGAAAAGCAAAAGAATATCATTTTTGATCCAATTATTGGAGGGTGATTAGATCGCCGGATTCGATGAAAGATTGGTGAGAAACTGGAAATGAAAAAAAAGCTTTCTTTTAGTTTAGTTACGTTGATTGCTGGCTTCATGCTCGCAATTCAATTCAATTTGGTGAATCACCCTGTCGTTTCCGATACAAGGGATATGTGGGAGCTGAAAAATGATTTATTGAAAGAACAGCAGACCCAGGCGGAATTAATAGAGGGTATCAGTATGCTTGAGGGGAAAATTGCATCCTATGAAACAAAGAAAAATGAGAGTAAAGAGGAAGTATTACGTGACACCCTGACCGAATTAAAGACTGATGCAGGTTTGACCGAAATAAAAGGTAAAGGGGTAATCGTGTCTATACAGCCTATAAAAGAAGAAATCCTTCTTGGTAAGAGGATCGAGTATATTTCACCTGTATTGATCATTCGGCTCATAAATGAAATGTATAGGTTTGGCGCTGACGAAATTTCCATTTCAGGACAAAGGTATATTTCAACATCGGTTATTCGTGATATAAATGGGCAGCCGAAAATAGACGGATACCCTCTAGTTGATTACCCGGTCGAAATAAAGGCAATTACCGTTAATCCAACGAAATTGAAGCAGCGTATTGAAGGATCGGAACTTATGGATGATTTCTTTATAGATAATTTTGAAGTGCTGATTAAGGCACCTTCAGGTGAGTTGACATTGCCGGCCTACCAAAATGCTATAAATGTGGAACATATGGAACCCATTATGGATGGGGGGGAATCGTAATGTGGTTGCCAGTTTTTGGACTCTTGATTGGAATCACCCTTGGTTTTTTGGTGGATTTCGATATCCCCCATGAATATTCAAATTATCTCTCCATTGCCGTGCTTGCTGCTTTTGATACCTTATTTGGAGGCATAAGGGCTCATCTGCAAAACCTTTATGATGAAGTTGTATTTGTAACAGGATTCTTCTTTAATATTATTTTGGCTGCAGGTTTGGCTTTTCTAGGTGTACATCTTGGTGTAGACTTGTATTTAGCCGCAATCTTTGTGTTCGGCGTAAGGCTCTTTCAAAATATCGCCCTGATTAGAAGGATACTAATTGAAAAATGGTCCATTTCCCGGAAAAAGCAGAAAAAAAATCTATAATTTTAAAGGGAATTAAGTTGTAAATGACGAATAGTTTATGGCAGTATCTAGTTTAGAAATGATATCAGTTATGTTGAGAAGCGAACAATAAGCACTTGAAAACAGAAGAATCTACGAGTTTGTTTGGGAAATGATAAATGAACCGCATAATGAATTAGCGAGTTGTTGTAATCAGTTCTGTTATTTTATAATGAATAAGTCTATTAGATATAAAAATGTTATTCTACTAATACATGTAAAACCTGAAGGAGGTGCCATGGAATGAACAGCAACGAAATATACGTAAGTCTTGACATCGGTACATCCAGTGTAAAAGTTATCATTGGGGAAATGGTCAATGACACATTAAATATAATCGGCGTTGGAAATGTTAAATCAGAAGGGCTCAAAAAGGGTTCAATCGTCGGTATAGATGAAACCGTCCAATCCATTCAAAAGGCTGTCGAACAAGCAGAACGGATGATTGGGATGGAGATAACAAAGGTAATCGTCGGTATAAGTGGAAATCACGTGACGCTTCAGCCTTGTCATGGGGTAGTAGCGGTATCCAGTGACAATAAAGAAATTACTGAGCATGACGTTTTCCGTGTCAGGGAAGCGGCGGAGTTAATAACGATACCGTCCGACAGGGAAATTATCGACGTGGTGCCGATTCATTACAAAGTTGATGAACTTGATGAAATCAGTGATCCAAGGGGCATGATAGGTGTTCGGTTGGAAATGAGAGGGATTTTGATCACAGGTCTTCGGACAATTTTACATAATACGCTGCGTTGTGTGGAAAGGGCAGGGTTAGAAATAACCGATATCGCTCTTCAGCCATTAGCAGCAGGTTCCCTTGTTTTATCCAAGGATGAGAAAGAACTTGGTGTGGCACTTGTCGATATTGGGGGAGGTTCCACGACTCTTGCAATTTTCGAACAAGGCTATTTACAATATACGTCTGTGATACCGATAGGCGGGGAAACACTTACGAAGGATCTTTCCATCGTTCTAAGGACAACGATGGAAGAAGCTGAGAAAATAAAAGTAAAGCATGGACATGCCTTTTATGATGACGCGTCTGAAGATGAAGTATTCCAAATACCGATCATCGGCAGCGACCAGCAGCAGCCCTGCAACCAGTTAATGCTTTCGGATATCATTGAAGCGCGTGTGACCGAAATATTCGAGTTGATTCAAGATGACTTGAGAAGACTTGGCTTCCAGGATATTCCGGGTGGTTTTGTGTTGACCGGGGGCGTAGTTAAGATGCCGGGAGTCCTGGAGCTTGCTCAATATGTGTTCCAAAACCGCGTCAGGACAGCTGAACCGAACTACATCGGTGTTAGGGAACCACATTATACGACAGCTGTTGGTCTGATTAAACACGCATGCAAGAAAGAGAGAATGCAAAAAAACACCGCTAATAAAACTCCTGTAGCAGCTGGACAAGCACAAGAAGATAATGACCAGCGCAGCCAAAAGGTTTCTCAGAAAAGCAAAGAGAACACGGCTAAAAACCAAGGTGAAAAAGGTGAATCTAAATTCAAAAAAATCCTGGGTTACTTTTTTGAATAACAATCATTAAGAATCGGGAATTTCGTCAAAATAGGAGGATTGTCATGTTGGAGTTTGATTCTAATTTAGAACAATTAGCAACGATAAAAGTAATAGGTGTTGGCGGCGGCGGAAACAATGCGGTAAACAGAATGATCGAGCATGGTGTACAGGGTGTCGAGTTTATTTCTGTCAATACAGACGCACAGGCACTTAATCTATCAAAAGCAGAAATTAAAATGCAAATCGGTGGGAAGCTTACACGCGGTCTAGGTGCAGGCGCCAATCCGGAGGTAGGAAAAAAAGCTGCAGAAGAAAGCAAAGAGCAGATTGAAGAAGCGCTTAAAGGTGCCGATATGGTATTCGTAACTGCTGGAATGGGCGGCGGTACTGGAACGGGAGCGGCTCCTGTCATCGCTGGCATTGCTAAAGATTTAGGGGCTCTTACAGTGGGTGTTGTTACTCGTCCATTTACTTTCGAAGGCCGAAAACGTGCAACACAGGCTCAAGGCGGCATTTCATCCATGAAGGAATCGGTTGACACACTAATCGTCATTCCGAACGACCGTCTTCTTGAAATCGTCGATAAAAGCACGCCAATGCTTGAAGCGTTCCGTGAAGCCGATAATGTTCTACGTCAAGGGGTACAAGGGATTTCAGATTTAATTGCAGTTCCAGGTCTTATTAACTTGGACTTTGCCGATGTTAAGACCATCATGTCCAACAAAGGTTCCGCTCTTATGGGAATCGGGATTTCCTCCGGGGAAAACCGTGCAGCAGAGGCGGCAAAAAAAGCCATCTCCAGCCCGCTGCTTGAAACATCGATTGATGGTGCCCAAGGCGTACTGATGAATATAACAGGTGGAACGAACCTAAGTCTTTTTGAAGTCCAGGAAGCGGCCGATATCGTGGCTACTGCATCCGATCAAGACGTAAACATGATTTTTGGTTCGGTTATCAATGAAAACCTTAAAGATGAAATCGTCGTTACAGTGATTGCCACAGGCTTTAACGAGGTTGAAGCTTCAATAAGGCCTACTGGACGTCCGACACTCGGACAACAGCAGCAATCAAGACCTCAGGCACAACAAACGCCACAGTCAAACGTGAAGCGTGAAGTGAAGAGAGAAGAAGTCAATGAACAGCCTGCACGAAATGCTAATCAAGGTGAAGAGGCTTTGGACATTCCAACCTTCCTACGTAACCGTAATAGACGTCGTTAATATCGACGTCATATGCCGTTCCCATTTGGGGACGGTTTTTTGCCGTTTAAAAGATGCATGCCTAAAAAAAAGCACTCGATTCCAAGGGCTTTGGAATAATGGGACTTTTCTCGAGCGGTGTCACTCGATTCCAAGGCTAGCTGAAATTTTAATAATAGCATCCTTGATTGATGTCTAAATGTCCCTATGCGGTGGAAGACCTGTTTCCGCTGCATGATGGAGTATCTGGGGTAAGTACCCTCTTTTCGTTAAGCTTTCGTTCACTTTTCATACGTAAATGAAAAAAGAAAAGAGCATCGAGAAATTATTAAACTTTTAAAACATAAATCGACAGAAGTAAAAGGGAGCAGGATAGACTCTAAGACAGTATTGAAAATATCAATAGCTGTTTTTCTACAAAAAGGGTAAAAATGACTGAAAAACTCTTAAGTTTTCAGTACAAAAAGTGACACACTTTCTTAGGGCAGGTACGCTATACTTTTTGCTAGTGGAAGGTTAGCTCATAAAAGGAGGGTAGGTATTTGACCTTATATTTAGATGTGATCTGGTTATTGAATTGGTTATTTGACTGCCTCCTTTTATATTGGACCGCCATCATCCTCAAACGAAGGGTAGCTCTTTGGCGGGTATGCATCGGCGGGCTGATAGGCTCCCTCATTATCGTATTGGCATTCACTCCTTTTTATGCAATTGCCGACCGAGTGTACATGAAGATTTTAGTATCCCTGGTCATGGTGCTGGCAACCTTTGGGTTTAATAGGTTAAAACTTTTTATGAAATCGGTGGCCACCTTATATTTTGTGACGTTTTTATCGGGAGGAATCCTTCTTGGACTTCACTACCTATTTGAATTTCAAATCGTTTCCAAGGACCCTGGCCAATATGCAGGAATCAATCGTTTTGGTGACCCTGTCAGCTGGATATTTGTAATGATTGGCTTCCCGCTCGCTTGGCAATTTTCCAAGAGGACACTTGAAGGGATGGAGATGACAAAGCTTTCGCATGAACAAATGGTTTCGGTCTCGGTTAAAATTTCTGACTTTGAAGGTACGTTTCATGGATTGGTGGATAGCGGCAATCAATTATATGATCCGATTACACGTTCCCCAGTCATGATCATTTCACTTTCAGGCGGGGAAGCGGGAATTCCAGACGATATGCTAGAGCTCTTTAAAAACCCTGATAACCTGATTAGCCAGGAAGTACAGCCCGAGTATTCATGGACTGGTAGAATGCGTGTCATCCCTTTTAAAGTCGTTGGTCATGAACACCAGCTGTTAACCGCAATCAAACCGGATTACATTAAAATCTTAAAAGGAGAAAAAGAATATCATGTTAAGCAGGGTCTCGTATCGTTTACCTTTCAGCAACTCTCTCCCGACAATAGCTATCAATCTATCGTTCATCCGAAAATGTTAACCGGGATACCGGTGCAAAATGCCTCCTGAACTTTTTGATTCACTCTAAATTTAGACCCATAATCCGTTTATTAGAAGGGAGAATTATTTTGAAGAAATTCATTCTTCGGCTCACTTATTTTTGGTACAAACTATTGTTCAAGCTCGGATTGAAAACGGACGAAATATTTTATATAGGAGGGAGTGAGGCACTGCCACCGCCCCTTTCAAAGGAAGAAGAGGCAATTCTGATCAATAAATTACCCAAGGGCGATGAAGCTGCACGATCGATCTTAATTGAACGGAATTTAAGGCTGGTTGTTTATATTGCCAGGAAATTTGAAAATACGGGCATCAATATTGAAGATTTAATTAGCATTGGTACCATAGGTTTGATCAAAGCTGTGAATACATTCAATCCTGAAAAGAAAATTAAACTCGCTACATATGCTTCGAGATGCATCGAGAATGAAATATTAATGTATTTACGAAGAAATAATAAAATCCGTTCTGAAGTTTCTTTTGATGAACCCCTGAATATTGATTGGGATGGAAATGAACTTCTGTTATCCGATGTTCTTGGGACTGACGATGACATTATCACGAAAGACCTCGAGGCAAACGTTGACCGCAAGCTGTTGACGAAAGCACTTACGCAGTTATCCGAGCGTGAAAAACAGATAATGGAACTCCGGTTTGGACTTGCAGGCGGAGAAGAAAAAACCCAAAAGGATGTTGCCGATATGCTGGGGATTTCCCAATCTTACATTTCACGTTTGGAAAAAAGGATTATTAAGAGGCTTCGAAAAGAATTTAATAAAATGGTGTAAGAAAATAAAGTGGATAAACGCCAATTAAATCAATACTTTGGCAGCCATAATGAAAAATAATGGTGATTTTCAGTTCTAGCCATGTGCATATTTTTTCCTCCCGCGGAAATACTGTTTTTTGTACAGCGCTCCTGTGAGGAGGGAATAATTTTGTCTCGTAATAAGGTTGAAATCTGCGGTGTGGATACATCAAAATTACCGGTTTTAAAGAATGAAGAAATGAGAAAACTCTTCAAAGAACTTCAAAATGGCGATATTTCAGCAAGAGAGAAACTGGTAAACGGGAATCTTCGACTCGTTCTAAGCGTCATTCAACGCTTCAACAATCGGGGAGAGTATGTAGATGATCTATTTCAGGTAGGCTGTATAGGGTTGATGAAGTCGATAGATAACTTTGACCTAGGTCAAAATGTTAAGTTTTCAACGTATGCTGTACCGATGATTATTGGAGAAATCAGAAGATATCTTCGTGACAATAATCCTATTCGGGTATCCCGTTCTTTGAGAGACATCGCTTACAAAGCTTTACAGGTAAAAGAAAAGCTTATAAGCCAGACCCTTCGTGAGCCGACAGCTGAAGAAATCGCCAAGGTGTTGGAAGTACCTCATGAAGAAATTGTTTTTGCATTAGATGCTATACAAGATCCAGTTTCCCTTTTTGAACCGATTTATAATGATGGCGGGGATCCGATTTATGTACTCGACCAACTGAGTGATGAAAAAAATAAAGATAGTACCTGGATTGATGAGATAGCTATAAATGAAGGAATGAGACGGTTGAATGACCGGGAAAAAATGATCCTTCGCAAACGTTTCTTCCAAGGGAAGACGCAAATGGAGGTAGCCGAGGAAATTGGCATTTCACAAGCGCAGGTATCCCGATTGGAAAAAGCGGCAATCAAGCAAATGAATAAAAATATCCAACAGTAGAAGCTGGACATGAGAAAAAGTTAGCTGAAGCGGGTAGGGCAAATGCCGATTACCCGCTTATCAGCAACTTTTCCATAGCGGCTTTTTTATTTTGTGAAAAACCCCTTTCAGAAGGTAAGTCATGAAATGAATGGACGTTTATTTATCGTATTCTTCATCCTTGAGTGAATCATGTCATATACATAGGAATAGGACCAACATCTATGATGAAATTTTGAGGAGCTGAGTGATGTGACCAGGATTTCCGAATTTCAAATTAAGGATATCGTCAATATAGCGGATGGAAAGAAACTAGGTAATATGTCAGATCTTGAAATCAATACGTCCACAGGGAAAATAGAGGCCATCATCGTTTCAAATGGAACAAGGCTAATGGGCTTCTTCGGCAGGGAACAGGATATAGTAATCCCATGGCGCAAAATAAAAAAAATAGGTGCGGATGTCATTCTTGTTGAACATCAGACAGTATTTCAAGCTGAGCTGAAAGATGAACGGTTTTAAAGGTACATGGCGCAAATATATGATACACTAGACTAAAAAATAAAGAGGTTAAAGGATGAAAGAGCCATTTGCTTTAATAAAAGACCAATATATGCTCATTGACAGCTGGAGACAACAAAATCTCCAGCTCGTAGCGGGCTTCACCACAAAGAATGGGGGAGTCAGTTCAGGGGATTTCCAAACATTGAATACCGGTTTTCATGTCAAGGATAAGCTTGAAGATGTCCAGGGAAACCGCAGGATTTTAGCCGATAAGCTGTTGTTTCCGCTTAATGAATGGGTAGGGGCCGAGCAGACGCATGAAACGAAAATCCATCATGTTACCGAACGCGATGGCGGGAGGGGTTCAATGGATTATGATTCAGCCTTTAAGGCAACTGACGGATTCTATACGAAGGATCAAAATGTTTTATTGACTCTTTGCTATGCGGACTGTGTGCCTTTATACTTTCTTGCTCCGGCACATGGTTTGATTGGGGTGGCACATGCCGGCTGGAAGGGTACCGTTAATGGAATTGCACGAAAAATGGTTGAGGCATGGCTAAATGAGGGTATAAAGGCAACGGAGATATTTGCTGTTATTGGGCCGTCGATTTGTTCTAAGTGCTATGTAGTTGATGCTAAAGTCATCGATTTAGTGCAGAATTTGCTGGTAGATAATGACGAAAAGCCCTATAATTTAATCAGTGAAGGACAATATCGATTGGATCTTAAGCAACTTAATGCATTGATTCTTCAAAAATCAGGAATTCCAAAAAGTCAGATCGACGTTTCATCATACTGTACAAGCTGTGATCATGAATTGTTTTTTTCACATCGCCGCGATAACGGAAAGACAGGTAGATTGATGAGTTTTATCGGTTGGAAGGAGGATTTAGGGTAACAGTGAAAGTAGTGGACAATTTAAAAAACATCGAAGAAAAAATAAATATAGCATGTGAAAATAGTGGCAGGGACCGTGAAGGTATAAAGTTAATCGCAGTGACAAAATATGTTTCGGTCGAGAGAGCAAAGGAAGCATTGGAGGCGGGAATAAGCGATTTGGGTGAAAACCGTGACGAAGGGCTATTGAATAAATATGAAGTGCTGAAGGACAAGCCCAACTGGCATTATATTGGCTCCATGCAAACACGCAAAGTAAAAAATGTCATCGATAAAATTGCGTATATCCATTCATTGGATCGCATTTCTTTGGCAGAAGAAATTCAAAAACGCGCAAATGAGCCGATAAACTGTTTAGTGCAGGTGAACGTTTCAGGTGAAGAATCAAAACATGGCTTGAATCCTGAAGCGACAATGGATTTCATAAAAGGGTTATCTCATTTTGATAAGGTGAATGTTGCAGGATTGATGACGATGGCTCCATTGACTGATGATCAACAGGTTTTGCGGGAGTGCTTCCGGAAACTAAAGGGCATCCAGGCGGAAATACAAAATGCCGGTTTGAAGCATGCTCCCTGCACTGAATTGTCCATGGGGATGTCCAATGATTTCATGATTGCCATTGAGGAAGGCGCTACAATGATTAGGATTGGTACTGCACTTGTAGGCGAATAATTTTAAGGAGGTACGCTATAGATGTCGTTCGTATCAAAATTTAAATCTTATTTCGCGCTGGATGATGAGTATGAGTACAAGGATGAAGAGTTGGAAGAAGAGGAGGCTGAACCTAAAGCCGTGAAGTCAGCTAAACAACAGCAGCCCGCTTCTGCAGGGAATAATACCAATCAGAATATCGTAAGTTTGCAAAGCGTACAGAAATCTTCTAAAGTAGTATTATTGGAGCCTCGAGCTTATGCAGAAGCCCAGGAGGTAGCTGACCATTTAAAAAATAGACGTGCAGTAGTTGTGAACCTTCAACGAATCCAGCATGATCAAGGAAAGCGAATCATCGATTTTCTAAGTGGGACTGTCTATGCAATCAGCGGGGACATCCAAAAAATCGGAACAGATATATTCTTATGTACCCCGGACAACGTCGATGTTTCCGGTAATATTACCGGCTTCGCCGCCGATGAGGAGTACGAAGAAGCGAGGTGGTAATGGTTAATGGGTTTAGTGCTTCAAGGTTTATATTATTTAATTGAAATTTATTCAATGGCATTAATCGTTTACATATTGATGTCATGGTTCCCCAACGCAAGGGAGACATCGATTGGTCAATTCCTGGAAAAGATTTGCGAACCGTATTTAGAACCGTTCAGAAAGTTCATACCGCCACTTGGCATGATTGATCTTTCACCGCTTGTGGCCCTGCTGGTGCTTAACTTTGCCAGCGGTTATGGAATCTATTACCTACAGACTTTAATAGGATGATCAACAACAATTAACCTGACATGCATATTACTACACAGTCGGAAAATTTCCGCCTGTGTAGTAGCAACGAAGAACAATTTAATCAATTCCTTATGATCGACCATTAATTTGATAACTAAGGAGCATTTATTCAATCATGAGTATTTATCAGCATTTCAGGCCGGAGGAAAAAGATTTTATTGATCAGGCAATGAATTGGATCGATCAGGTCAAGAATTCCTACGCTCCGAAACTATCTGATTTTCTTGATCCGCGCCAGCAGGAAATCCTTACTTCCTTATTAGGGAATGATCCGGATGCAAAACTGCAATTTAATGGCGGGAGCGATTTCGTAGAGCGAAAGCGTGTGCTCATTTACCCTGATTATTACTCTCCTGAACCATCGGATTTCAATATCTCCTTATACGATATCTCCTATCCAAAAAAGTTTGTTACGCTTGAACATAGGCAAATACTTGGAACCTTGATGTCACTAGGGGTAAAACGTGAAAAATTTGGTGATATAATAGTGACGGAGGAGCATATTCAATTTATCGCTGCCGGAGAGATGGATTCATACCTCACAGGAAACCTGGAGAAAATAGGTAGCGCTTCCGTTTCGATCAAAAGGCTTCCAATCGAGAATATCATCCAAGTTAATGAAAAATGGGATGAGCAAGTCACCACAGTCAGTTCCCTTAGGCTTGACAGTGTGCTATCGTCCGTCCTGAATATGTCCCGTCAAAAAACCCAGGCCTTGATAACATCAGGAAAAGTAAAGGTTAATTTCAAGCAAACGGAAAACGTCTCGGAAGAATGCCGTGAGGGTGATACACTTTCAATCAGAGGTTTTGGCAGATGTAAAATAGCTTCAATTGATGGGAAAACCAAGAAGGATAAGTGGAGAATCTCGTTAGGCAGACAAAAATAATTCAATATCAAGCAGGATTCATACATTTATTGTCGAATATAGAGTTTTAACATACTAGAGTAGAAACCGTTCTGGAGGTGCCGTAATGCCCTTAACCCCGATAGATATACATAACAAGGAATTTAACAAAGTATTTCGAGGGTATGATGAAGATGAAGTAAATGAATTTCTCGATCAGGTCATTAAGGATTATGAATTGATTTTGAGAGAGAAGAAAGAACTTGAGGATAAGCTGAACGAGACTTATGATCGTTTGGGACATTTTACGACAATCGAGGGTACACTTAATAAGTCGATTATTGTCGCACAAGAGGCAGCGGAAGAATTAAGGCGCAATGCCCAAAAAGAAGCGAAACTGATCATAAAGGAAGCAGAGAAAAATGCGGACCGGATCGTCAATGAGTCACTTGTGAAAGCAAGGAAAATAGCGATGGATATCGAAGATTTGAAAAAGCAATCCAAAGTATTCCGGACACGTTTTAAAATGCTTGTCGGAGCGCAGCTGGATTTGCTGGACAATGACGATTGGGACCACCTGCTGGATTATGAAGTAGATGCGACTGAAATAGAATTAAATGAGAAAGTGGAAGAGGAAATTTAAACGATTCCTTGACTTTGAACACTTTTTTCGCATATAATTTTTTAACAATACTATTCATTATGACATTAGACGATGACAGGGAAAGTAAATTCTTCACACACTTATTTTTAGCGAACCGGGGATGGTGAAAGCCCGGAATAAGCGAAGATATTGAAGATCACCCTTGAGTTCTGAGTTGAACCTGCTTTTGCAGAAAGTAAATGAAGCGTTTCATTCACGTTACGAATGCTCGAGAGGTTGGATTCACTTTGTGAATCTTTCTAACCAGGGTGGTACCGCGGGAAGCAAAGCTTTCTCGTCCCTTTTTTAGGGATGAGAGGGCTTTTTATTTTGGCCGGATATCAAGTCATCGGTTCGAATGAATTTTTATAAAGATGGATGGAGGATTTTATAATGGAATACAAAGATACCTTATTGATGCCTAAAACTGAATTTCCAATGCGGGGGAATTTACCGAAACGTGAGCCGGAAATCCAAGAAAAATGGAATGAAATGAACATTTATAAAAAAGTGCAAGAACAAACGGAAGGACGGCCTTTATTCATTTTGCATGATGGACCACCATATGCTAACGGCGATATCCATATGGGCCATGCAATGAATAAGGTTTTAAAGGATTTCATTGTCCGATTTAAATCGATGAGCGGTTTTCAAGCACCGTATGTACCTGGCTGGGATACGCATGGGCTTCCAATCGAAACGGCATTGACAAAAAAAGGCGTGAAACGGAAAGAAATGAGCGTTGCCGAATTCAGAAAGCTTTGTGAAGAATATGCTTATGTTCAGATTAACAATCAACGTGAGCAGTTTAAGAGAATTGGGGTCCGTGGTGATTGGGATAATCCTTATATCACATTAAAGCCTGAATATGAAGCACAGCAAATCAAGGTCTTCGGTGAAATGGCGAAAAAAGGCTATATTTATAAAGGGAAAAAACCTGTTTACTGGTCTCCATCAAGTGAATCGGCCCTTGCCGAAGCTGAAATTGAGTATCAAGACAAACGTTCTGCATCGATCTATGTTGCTTTTGAAGTCACAGATGGCAAAGGTGTAATCGAAGAAGGCGTAAAGATCATCATCTGGACAACAACTCCTTGGACGATCCCGGCTAACCTTGGTATCTCATTGCATCCGCAATTAAATTACGTAGTAGTGGCTGTCGAAAATGAAAAATTCTTAATTGCCGAAGCGCTACTTGAATCGGTTACAGAAACTTTAGGCTGGGATAACCCGTCTATCTTGAAAACAGTAAAAGGGAGCGAGTTGGACCGCGCTGTTGCCAAACATCCTCTTTATGACCGCGAATCTTTAGTGATGTTGGGTGAGCACGTAACAACTGAAGCTGGTACGGGTTGTGTTCATACTGCACCTGGACATGGTGAAGATGACTTTATCATTGGGCAAAAATACGGCTTGGACGTACTTTGTCCTGTAGATGAAAAAGGGGTCATGACGGAAGAGGCAGGAGAATTTGCTGGATTATTTTATGATCAAGCGAATAAACCAATTACTGAAAAATTAACAGAAGCAGGCGCGTTATTGAACTTGACGTTCATTACACACTCTTATCCACATGACTGGCGGACGAAGAAACCAACGATCTTCCGTGCAACGGCACAATGGTTCGCCTCAATCAAAGACTTCCGCAGTGAACTTCTGGAAGCAATTGAAGAAACAAAATGGGTACCCGCTTGGGGTGAAACGCGCCTATTCAATATGGTCCGTGACCGCGGGGATTGGTGTATTTCCCGTCAACGTGCATGGGGCGTGCCAATTCCAGTCATTTATGCAGAAAATGGCGAGCCGATCATTACGGATGAAACCATCAACCATATTTCAAACCTATTCCGCGAACACGGTTCAAACATCTGGTTTGAGCGTGAAGCGAAAGATCTTCTGCCTGAAGGCTATACACATGAAGGCAGCCCGAATGGTATCTTTACAAAAGAAACGGATATCATGGATGTATGGTTCGACTCCGGTTCTTCTCATCAGGCAGTACTTGAAGAAAGAGATGACCTGCAGCGGCCTGCTGATCTTTATTTAGAAGGTTCCGATCAATACCGCGGCTGGTTTAACTCATCACTTTCAACAGGTGTTGCGGTCACAGGCAAAGCGCCATATAAAGGCGTGCTGAGCCACGGGTTCGCATTGGATGGCGAAGGTCGTAAAATGAGTAAGTCGATTGGGAACGTCGTCCTGCCATCTAAGGTCATGAACCAACTTGGTGCAGATATTTTACGCCTTTGGGTTGCTTCGGTGGATTACCAATCGGATGTCAGGGTTTCCGATCCTATTTTAAAACAAGTTTCTGAAGTGTACCGGAAAATCCGTAATACATTCCGCTTCTTGTTAGGGAACTTGGATGGATTCAATCCAGAAACCGATAAAGTGGCAGTCCAAGAATTACCTGAAGTCGACCGTTACATGCTAGTTAAATTGAATAAGCTGATCACACAATCGAAGCTAAGTTATGAAAATTATGAGTTTGCCACAATTTATAATATGGTCAATAATTTCTGCACACAGGATTTAAGTTCGTTCTACCTTGATTATGCGAAAGACATTCTTTATTGTGAAGCACCAAATGGAAAAGAGCGTTTGGCCATTCAAACGGTTCTTTACGAATCATTGGTCAGCTTAACGAAATTGGTGTCACCAATCCTCTCTCATACAGCTGATGAAGTATGGGCTTTCATTCCGGGAGTGACGGAAGAAAGTGTACAGTTGACATTGATGCCTAAGGAAATTTCCATCGATGATGCTGAAATCATTGAAGAAAAATGGACGGCGTTCATGAATGTCCGTGATAATGTACTGAAAGCATTAGAAGAAGCCCGGAACCAAAAAGTCATCGGAAAATCACTGAACGCAAAAGTGATGGTATATGTTAATGAAGAAACGAAGAATTTGCTCGATAGCATTAAGGAAAGCTTTGAACAGTTATTCATCGTTTCCGAATTTGAAATCGCTGGCAATGTTGCAAATGCCCCGGCAGAAGCGGTTAAACTTGAGGATATAGCGATCCTTGTTACAAAAGCAGAAGGTGAAACGTGTGAACGTTGCTGGAATGTTTCGAAAGAAGTAGGTCAAGTGGAAGAACATCCAACACTTTGCCCACGTTGTGCAACAGTCGTGAAGAAGCATTATGTGAATCAATAATTCCAAAAGGAAGGCCGGTCCCTTATTAAGGGACCGGCTTTTTTGTGGGAAAGAGAACAGAAAGGGCTGTAAGCATCCTACATTAGGGAATGTTGACTTTTTCTTCATTATCCAATATTATCCGTACTATAAAAAACAGACTTCTGTTTTTCGTATTAGTTATTATTTCTAGTTTATGCTACAATTCAAAAGTGAAGATTTGATTAGTTTGGGGGAAAAAGTGTGTTTTATTATTTAATAGCCCTTTTGGTCATAGCTTTCGATCAGCTGACAAAATGGATGATTGTGCAAAAAATGGAGTACGGAGAAAGCATTGAAATTATTGAAAACCTTCTATATATCACCTCGCATCGTAATCGTGGGGCAGCATGGGGAATTCTACAAGGTCAAATGTGGTTTTTCTACATCATCACCATCGCTGTCATTATTGGACTTGTCTATTATATTCAGAAGATGGCGAAGGAAAGCCGTTTGCTTGGAGTTGCACTTGCTCTCATGCTAGGCGGTGCGATTGGTAATTTCATCGATCGTGTTGCTCGTCAGGAAGTAGTGGATTTCGTTCATACCTATATTTTCAGCTACAGTTTCCCGGTATTTAATGTTGCTGATGCTTCGCTTTCAATTGGTGTCGGATTGCTCGTGATTCATATGTTTTTAGAAGAAAAAAAAGCTAAGGAGAAAGATAATGGATAAAAGGTTATACAGCATCGATGAAACACTAAAAGGAGTTAGGATTGATAAGGCTCTTTCCACTTTGAATGAGGAATGGTCACGTACTCAGGTCCAGCAATGGATTAAAGATGACCATGTTTTAGTAAATGGCTCGGCTATAAAGACGAATTACAAAGCTGTTCCTGGCGATACGATCGAAGTGACGATTCCTGAACTTGAGGAATTGGATGCAGTAGCAGAGGAAATGAATTTGGATATCTATTATGAAGATGCTGATGTACTCGTGGTTAATAAACCGAGCGGTATGGTCGTCCACCCAGCACCTGGACATGTATCAGGCACGCTTGTAAATGGCTTGATGGCTCACTGCAACGATCTTTCTGGTATCAACGGTGTGATGCGACCTGGAATCGTCCATCGAATCGACAAAGATACATCAGGTCTATTGATGGTTGCAAAAAATGATATGGCACATGAAAAACTTGTGCAGCAGCTTGTTGACAAAACGGTTACCCGTAAGTATCAAGCTGTAGTTCATGGAGTGATCCCTCATGACTTCGGAACAATTGATGCACCGATCGGCCGGGATAAAAAGGATCGCCAAAGCATGACTGTCACAGATTCAAATTCCAAAAATGCTGTTACACATTTCCGGGTCATTGAACGTTTCAAAGACTTCACTTTGGTGGAATGCCAGCTTGAAACAGGCAGGACGCATCAAATCCGTGTTCACATGAAATACATTGGGTTCCCACTTGCCGGAGATCCGAAATATGGTCCGAAAAAGACCCTGAAATTAGATGGACAAGCATTGCACGCTGGTCTTCTGGGTTTCATTCATCCACGTACAAATGAGTATATGGAGTTCGAAGCTCCGATTCCGGAAGAGTTTGAAAATCTAATTAATCAATTGCGTAGAAGTAAGGATTGACAAATACGTTTTTCTGATATATTATAATAACAACTTAATAAGAACCTTTAACACAGTTCAGAGAGACTGAGAAGGAAACGGATGCGCAAATTGGGATAATTCTACCCATTGCGATAAAATCCTCATGCCTTCTTGGCATGAGGATTTTTTTATTGAAGAAAACCAATCAGAAATAGGGAATCGGGGTGGCCGACATGTTGAATGAGAAAGCCATAGTACTTGATGAACAGGCCATTAGCAGAGCCTTGACGAGAATTGCCCATGAAATTATTGAAAAAAATAAGGGTATTGAAAATTGCGTCTTAATCGGGATCCGTACACGCGGGATTTTCCTCGCCGACCGGCTTGCAAAGCGCATCAATCAAATAGAAGGTAAGGAAATAGAGCTGGGTGAACTGGATATTACACTTTATCGCGATGACCTCTCGAAAAAGTCCAATGATGGGGAACCCGTAGTAAAAGGTTCAGACATTCCGGTCAATATCAGCAACAAGAAAGTGATTTTAGTGGATGATGTTCTTTTTACCGGCAGAACCGTTAGAGCAGCAATGGATGCTCTGGTGGATTTGGGAAGACCTTCGCAAATCCAGCTCGCGGTATTAGTTGACAGGGGACATAGGGAACTGCCGATACGTGCGGATTTCGTCGGAAAAAACGTTCCGACTTCCCAATCTGAAAAAATTACAGTTACTTTAACAGAAGTAGATGAAATAGATCAAGTCACTATATTAGAAAAATAAACAACATGAAAATTTCATAACCCTTTTAAAGACAGTCCAGAGAGGCTGGCAAAGGGAGTCAATCGGGAGAGTTGTGTCTATGTATAGGCATTCCGCCTTCTGAGAAACCCTCTTTGTATAACTGCAAAGAGGGTTTTTGCAGTCTTGATGCAATTTTCATGAGGGGGATTCGGAAATGGAAGAAACAAAAAGGGACATCGTACTGGATGTCGAGGACGTGCCAAAGGCTGGCCAGTGGATAACGTTAAGCATCCAGCATTTGTTCGCCATGTTCGGAGCAACGGTACTGGTTCCATTCTTGGTTGGGTTAAGCCCGGCGGTAGCACTGGTTTCAAGCGGATTAGGAACACTTTCATACTTATTGATTACCAAAGGTCAGATTCCTGCATATCTCGGTTCATCTTTTGCCTTCATTACGCCAATCATCGCGGCAAAGGCTTTAGGAGGACCGGAAGCGGCCATGATCGGCTGTTTTGCAGCAGGGTTCATATATGGGATAGTAGCTTTGATTATCCAAAAAGTAGGATTGCGCTGGCTAATGAATTTGCTTCCTCCGGTTGTGGTTGGCCCAGTTATCATTGTAATCGGGTTAAGCCTCGCTGGAACGGCCGTGGACATGGCTATGTATGATCCGCAAAAAAATTACAGTGTCACTTATATTATAATAGCGCTAATAACTTTAGCGGTAACCATCATCTGCAACGTGTTCTTTAAGGGATTCATTAACTTGATTCCTATATTAATGGGAATAATAGTTGGCTACAGTTGTTCAGCGGTTGCGGGAATTATAGATTATGAACCAATTAAATCTGCACAATGGTGGGAAATGCCGAAATTCATGTTTCCTTATATAACCTATACACCGACCTTCTCATGGGAAGTCATTGCGATCATGGTCCCTGTGGCCGTCGTCACTTTATCAGAACATATCGGGCACCAGATGGTACTGAGCAAAGTAGTCGGAAGAAATTTTTTGGAAAAGCCCGGTTTGCATCGCTCGATTTTAGGAGATGGGGCAGGAATCATGATTGGTTCCTTAATCGGTGGGCCACCACTCACATCGTACGGTGAAAATATTGGGGTCCTGACCATGACAAAGGCATTTAGTGTTTATATCATCGGGGGGGCAGCGTTAACTGCAATCATCTTTGGCTTTAACGGTAAGATTTCAGCAGTCATCAGCTCGATACCTACAGCAGTGATGGGCGGCATTTCCATCTTACTCTTCGGAATCATCGCATCAAGTGGCTTAAGGATGCTGATTGATAATAAGGTTGATTTTGACAAGAAAAGAAACCTGATGATAGCTTCAGTCATACTGGTGTTAGGAATCGGAGGCGCGTTTGTACAACTATCGGAAACAGTATCGCTTTCCGGCATGGCACTTTCAGCCATCGTCGGGATCCTTCTTAACTTGATTCTTCCGGACCGGGAAAAAATATCCGGAGACATCTTTGAAAAATAAGTGAAACTGCATCAAAACAATAGATCACCTTTTAAAAGAAGTCCAGAGAGGCTTAAAAGGGTGTTGCTATAAAGATGAATGAGAACGGGATAAAATGATGAACCATTCCTCGTACTCACAATTCTTTATGACCTACACCCTATCCTTAATGGCGGGGTGTTTTTTTATCCCCCGCATCACAAATGTGAAGGGAGCAGGATCGATGAAAAAGTTATTTACGATGAATGAATTGACTATAACTGACATTGAAAAAATATTACATGAGGCTGAAGGATTTGCCAACGGATCTGGCTGGAATCCTAAACAGCAGACCACAGTTGCCAATCTGTTCTTTGAACCAAGCACACGAACAAAATCAAGCTTTGAAATGGCTGAAAGAAAACTGGGTCTTGAGGTCATTCCTTTTGATGCGGGTACATCATCCGTGTTAAAAGGGGAAACCTTATATGACACTGTTAAAACGTTCGAAGCAATAGGCGTCAATGCCTTGATCATCCGTCATGAGCAGGATAATTATTTTGACGAGTTGAAAGAGAAAATCGGTATTCCGATAATCAATGCAGGGGATGGATGCGGAAATCATCCAACCCAGTCATTACTTGACTTATTGACGATAAAACAAGAGTTTAAAAGTTTCGAAGGTCTGAAGATTGCGATAATCGGGGATGTGAGGCATAGTCGGGTTGCAAAATCGAATGCAGAAGCATTGACTCGTTTAGGAGCGAATGTCGTATTTTCAGGTCCGCCTGGATGGTTTGACAGAACCAACAGTTTAGGAAGATATGAAGACATCGATCAAGCGATGGCGACATCGGATGTAGTCATGCTGCTTAGAATACAGCATGAAAGGCATATCGAAAAATACGACCAGGCAAATGGAGATTATCTGGAGAATTTTGGTCTGACCAAACAACGTGAAAAAAATATGAAACCGGGTGCGATCATCATGCATCCTGCACCAATAAACCGTGGTGTTGAAATAGACAGTGAATTAGTCGAATGCAGCCGCTCAAGAATTTTTAAACAAATGGAAAATGGCGTGTTTATAAGAATGGCCGTATTGAAAAATGTGCTTGAACAATCCGAAGGGGGAATCAACCATGAAAACTGTAATCAAAAATGGAGTATTGCTAGATAATCAAAATTCATTCAAAAAAGCAGACATTGAAATAGAAGGAAAGGTCATCACAAAAATCGGCGAGAACTTATCAACGGAAAATTGTAAGGTTGTTGACGCTGAAGGGTTACTTATTACATCAGGGTTTATTGACCTGCATGTCCATTTGCGCGAACCGGGCGGTGAACATAAGGAAACAATCGCAAGTGGAACGCTTGCAGCGGCAAGAGGCGGTTTCACTACGGTAGCGGCAATGCCTAATACAAGGCCAGTTCCTGATACAGTGGAAAATCTTGAAGCTCTTAACCGGAAAATTGAAGAAACGGCGCATGTCAGGGTCCTCCCTTATGCATCCATAACGATTAGGGAAGCCGGCAAGGAGTTGACCGACTTTTCTTCATTAAAACAAACGGGTGCTTTCGCCTTTACGGACGATGGCGTAGGAATTCAAGAAGCCGGGATGATGTTTAAAGCGATGAAACGGGCAGCCGCACAGGATATGGCCATAGTCGCTCATTGTGAAGATAATAGCTTGATCAATAAAGGCTCCGTCCATGAAGGAAGATTCTCAAAGGAACAGGGGATCAATGGAATTCCGTCAGTATGTGAAGCTGTACATATTGCCCGGGATATCCTCCTTGCGGAAGCGGCAAACTGTCATTATCACGTTTGCCATATATCCACGAAGGAATCGGTTAGAACGGTGAGGGATGCCAAACGTGCAGGTATTCGTGTCACAGCCGAAGTTACACCGCATCATTTATTATTGTGTGAAGATGATATACCGGGACTTGATACGAATTATAAAATGAACCCGCCATTAAGGGGGCGTGAAGATCGGGACGCGCTGATAGAAGGACTGCTTGACGGAACAATCGATTTTATAGCAACAGACCATGCACCGCATGCGGCTGATGAAAAAGCGCAGGGAATGCAGCTAGCTCCTTTCGGAATAGTGGGATTGGAAACGGCTTTCCCGTTGCTTTACACCGAATTGGTTAAAAAGGGCGTCATAACATTAAAGCAATTGGTCGATTTCCTGACGGTCAAACCAGCTGAAAGTTTCTCGCTTCCTTATGGAGAGCTAAAGGAAGGTGCTACGGCCGATATCGTGCTCATCGATTTGGAAACGGAAAAAGGAATTAATAATGAAGAGTTTGCTTCAAAAGGAAAAAATACACCTTTTAATGAAAAGAAATGTTATGGCTGGCCAGTCATGACGATTGCAGAAGGAAAGACAGTTTGGGAAAAAGGACGTGTTCAAGGATGAAAAGACAACTAATTTTAGAAGACGGTACGGTTTTCCTTGGGGAAGCATTCGGAGGGGACGTAGAAAAAATAGGTGAAGTCGTTTTTAACACAGGAATGACAGGATACCAGGAGATTCTATCCGATCCATCTTATTGCGGTCAAATCGTTACACTTACGTATCCATTGATCGGGAACTACGGGATAAACCGGGATGACTTTGAATCCATAAATCCGGCGATATCAGGATTCGTCGTTAAGGAAACAGCAGAACTTCCTTCAAACTGGCGAAACCAATCATCTCTTGATGAATATCTGAAAATGAAGAACATACCTGGAATAAGCGGAATCGATACGAGAAAGCTGACAAGGATCATCAGGAAATCTGGTGCACTTAAAGGAGCGCTCTGCAATATCAATAAAGATGCCGAAGAGGTTGTTTCCCAATTGAGAGCAACGGTAATTCCTTCTAATCAAGTGAAACAGGTTTCAACAAAAACACCTTATTCAAGCCCGGGCAGAGGCCCGCGGGTAGTTCTTGTAGACTATGGCATGAAGCATGGGATTTTACGTGAGTTAACGAAGCGGGGCTGTGATGTCGTGGTTGTGCCTTATAACGTTACCGCTGAGGAAGTGATGCAATATCACCCAGATGGTGTGATGCTTTCAAACGGTCCTGGAGATCCGAAAAGTGTTCATGAAACGCTTGAAATGATCCGTACAATCCAAACGGAAGTGCCGTTATTCGGAATCTGTTTAGGACATCAATTATTCGCACTTGCAAACGGGGCGGATACGGAAAAATTAAAATTCGGTCATCGAGGCTCTAACCATCCGGTTAAAGACCTTCGTACCGGGAAGATATCCATCACATCTCAAAATCATGGATACACAGTCGAAGAGCTTTCCATTAAAAAGACTGATCTTATTGTGACACATACAGCATTGAATGACGATACGATTGAAGGGCTGCGCCATAAAAAATATCCGGCCTTCACCGTACAATATCACCCGGAAGCATCACCAGGACCGGAAGACGCCAACTACTTATTCAATGAATTCTTACAAATGATTGAAGCTGCAAACACCAAGGGGGAAAAAACATGCCAAAACGCACTGATATAAAAAGCATCCTAGTAATTGGTTCCGGTCCGATCGTCATCGGACAGGCCGCCGAGTTCGATTATGCAGGAACCCAAGCATGTATAGCCTTAAAAGAAGAAGGTTATCGAGTGATCCTGATTAACTCTAACCCGGCTACAATCATGACAGACAGTGAAATGGCCGATGCGGTTTATATCGAACCGATCACATTGGAATTTGTCAGCAAAATCATTCGTAAAGAGCGTCCAGATGCACTATTACCTACCCTGGGCGGACAGACTGGATTGAACATGGCAGTCGAGCTTGCCGAAGCAGGAATCCTTGAAGAATGCAATGTGCAAATTCTTGGAACGAAACTTTCCGCTATCCAACAAGCCGAAGACCGTGACCTTTTCCGTACCCTAATGAACGATCTTGGGGAACCAGTACCTGACAGCGACATAATTCATAATTTGGCAGAGGCTTATACATTCGTGGAACGAGTCGGTTATCCGGTCATTGTTCGTCCGGCCTTCACGCTTGGCGGAACAGGCGGTGGGATTTGTGATAACGAAGAGCAGCTGATCGAGATTGTTGAGGGTGGCCTGAAAAGCAGTCCGGTTCACCAATGTCTGCTTGAGAAGAGCATTGCCGGTTGCAAAGAAGTGGAATATGAAGTGATGCGTGATTCCAATGATAATGCAATTGTCGTTTGTAATATGGAAAACTTCGACCCTGTAGGTGTCCATACAGGCGATTCAATAGTTGCCGCACCAAGCCAAACATTAAGTGACAGAGAGTATCAAATGCTTAGAAATACGTCTTTAAAGATTATCCGTGCCTTGAAAATTGAAGGTGGGTGCAATGTTCAGCTTGCGCTTGATCCGAACAGCTATCAATATTATGTCATTGAAGTGAACCCTAGGGTCAGCCGTTCGTCAGCACTTGCTTCAAAAGCAACAGGATATCCAATTGCGAAGCTAGCAGCAAAGATAGCCGTCGGTTTAACGCTTGATGAAATGATGAACCCTGTCACAGGCAAAACCTATGCGAGCTTCGAACCGGCACTAGACTATGTAGTTACGAAGATTCCGCGTTGGCCTTTCGATAAGTTCGAGAGCGCAAATCGCAGGCTTGGGACACAAATGAAAGCGACCGGAGAAGTTATGGCAATCGGCCGTACATTCGAAGAATCCATCTTAAAAGCTGTACGTTCCCTTGAAGCAGGTATATACCATCTTGAATTGAATGACGAGTTTGAGGATGGAAAAATAGAGAAGCGGATCCGAAAAGCGGGAGATGAACGATTATTCTATATCGGCGAAGCATTAAGAAGGGGGAAAACGATCGAAACCATTCACGAATGGAGCCAGATCGATTTATTCTTCTTGCACAAGTTGAAAAAGATAATCGACTTTGAGAAGGAGCTTCAAGAACATTCTTTTGATCGTGAAGTTCTGCAAAAGGCTAAAGAACTAGGGTTTTCTGATAAAACGATCGCAGAAATTTGGGAAGTTCCCGAAATTGACGTCTATGAGTACCGGAAACAACAAGGGATCATCCCTGTTTACAAAATGGTCGATACATGTGCTGCGGAATTCGAATCGGAAACACCGTATTTTTATGGGACATACGAAGATGAAAATGAATCCATCGTTACTGAAAAGAAAAGTGTCATTGTCCTGGGGTCTGGCCCAATTCGTATAGGACAAGGTGTAGAGTTTGATTATGCGACAGTACATTCAGTATGGGCCATCAAAGAAGCGGGGTATGAAGCGATTATCATCAACAACAATCCCGAAACAGTTTCGACGGATTTCAGTATCTCCGACAAACTTTACTTCGAACCATTGACTCTTGAAGATGTCATGCATGTCATCGATTTGGAAAAACCAGAAGGGGTCATTGTCCAGTTTGGTGGACAGACGGCGATTAACCTTGCAGATGGTCTTGTTGAAAGAGGAGTGAAGATCCTTGGTACTTCACTTGAAGACCTGGATAGGGCGGAAAACCGTAATAAGTTCGAAAAGGCACTTAAGGATTTAGACATTCCGCAGCCGAAGGGTAAAACCGCAACATCGGTTGATGAAGCGATCGTCATTGCTGAAGACATTGGTTACCCGGTATTAGTAAGGCCTTCGTATGTACTCGGGGGAAGAGCGATGGAAATCGTCTATAAACAAGAGGAATTACTGCATTACATGAAAAATGCTGTGAAGATAAATCCAGATCATCCTGTCCTGATAGATCGCTACTTAACAGGTAAGGAAGTCGAAGTTGATGGAATTTCCGATGGAGAAACGGTCGTAATCCCAGGAATAATGGAGCATATCGAACGTGCCGGCGTCCATTCCGGTGATTCGATTGCAGTCTATCCGCCTCAAAATCTAACGGAAAAACAAAAAGAAGTAATCATAGACTATACGACAAGATTGGCAAAAGGCTTGAATATAGTTGGTCTCTTGAACATTCAATATGTCATCAGCAATGAAGAAGTGTATGTCATTGAAGTAAATCCACGTTCGAGCCGAACCGTTCCATTCTTAAGTAAAATTACGAATGTGCCGATGGCTAACTTAGCAACCAAGGTCATCCTGGGCCACTCACTTAAAAGCCAGGGGTATGAATCCGGATTAGTGCCAGAACAAACTGGGGTCTATGTAAAAGTTCCGGTCTTCTCTTTTGCAAAATTAAGAGGTGTGGACATTTCACTCGGACCTGAAATGAAATCGACTGGTGAAGTAATGGGAAAAGATAGCACACTTGAAAAGGCTTTATATAAAGGGCTGGTCGCTTCCGGCTTCAAGATTGAGGGGCATGGTTCGGTATTATTGACGATATCTGATAAAGATAAGCAAGAAGCGCTTCTTTTAGCAAAACGCTTCCATAATATCGGTTTCAAGCTGATAGCCACCAGCGGAACTGCTGCCTTATTGGAGCAATCCGGAATACCGACTGCGATTGTTGGTAAAATTGGCGAAGAAGGCACAAACCTCTTGGATGTTATCCGAAACGGGGAAGCACAATTCGTCATAAACACTTTGACCAAAGGGAAGCAGCCGGAACGCGATGGTTTTAGAATCCGACGTGAATCGGTTGAGAATGGAGTAACATGCCTTACATCCCTCGATACGGCAGAGGCCATTTTAAGAGTGATAGAATCCATGACCTTCTCGGCAGAGGCAATGGGAAAAACGGAAAAAAGTCGTGAGGTGAGCCATATATGATCAAGAAGGAAAGAATGAAGGTGTTAACTCATAAAGAACTGGCCCCATCCATCTTTGAACTTACTCTTCAAGGAGAACTGGTTTCAGAGATGAAACAACCAGGCCAGTTTGTCCAAGTCAAGACAACAGAAGGCACAGAGCCATTGTTAAGACGCCCGATTTCAATTTCTTCTTATAACAGCAGTGAAAAACAGTTCACGATGATATACCGGGCTGAAGGTAAAGGAACGACGCTGTTATCACAGCGTAAACAGGCAGAAGCGGTCGATATCTTAGGTCCCCTTGGCAACGGATTCCCTGTTCATGAAGCGAAAAAAGGCGAAACGGCATTATTGGTTGGTGGTGGGATTGGTGTCCCACCCCTGTATCAATTATCAAAAATGTTGGTTGCAAATGGTGTCAGGGTGATCCATGTATTGGGCTTCCAGACCAAGTCAGCCATCTTTTACGAGGAAGAGTTCAGTGAATTAGGTGATACCCATATTGCCACAGTGGATGGTTCATATGGGACAAAGGGATTTGTTACGACTGTGATTGACAACCTGGAACAGGAGTTTGCAACGATCTTTTCATGCGGGCCTACACCAATGCTAAAAGCATTGGAAGCGGGCTATCGTGAAAAAAAGCTTTACCTGTCCCTCGAGGAAAGGATGGGGTGCGGCATTGGTGCTTGCTTTGCCTGCGTATGTCATACAGGGGATGATCCAACTGGTTTCAGTTACAAAAAGGTATGCAGCGATGGACCCGTATTCCGGGCAGGAGAGGTGGTATTATGAGCAGGCTTTCAGTTGAGTTACCAGGATTACACTTGAAAAATCCAGTCATGCCAGCATCTGGATGCTTTGGGTTCGGCCGTGAATACAGTCAATTTTTTGACTTGGATATTCTTGGGGCGATCATGATTAAAGCGACCACTCCTGAGCCGAGGTTCGGTAACCCGACTCCGCGTGTTGCGGAAACCTCTTCGGGAATGCTGAACGCCATCGGTCTGCAGAATCCAGGTTTAGAAAAAGTCATCAGTGAAGAACTGGCTTGGTTAGGTGGATATGATGTCCCTATCATCGCTAACGTTGCGGGTTCACAAATAGCTGACTATGTAAAGGTTGCCAGTGACATAAGTAAGGTGGGGAATGTAAAGGCACTCGAATTGAATATCTCTTGTCCGAATGTTAAAGAAGGAGGCATAGCTTTCGGTACGGTACCGGAAGTTGCCAAAGAGGTAACCAAGGCGGTCAAGGAAGTATCTTCGGTTCCTGTATATGTGAAGCTTTCACCGAATGTCAGTAATATTGTGGAAATGGCCAAAGCTGTAGAAGAAGGCGGGGCTGACGGGTTGACAATGATAAACACATTAGTCGGCATGCGTTTGGATTTAAAAACCGGCAGGCCGATTCTTTCGAACAGAACGGGTGGGTTATCTGGTCCTGCAATAAAACCTCTTGCGCTCCGGATGATTTATGAGGTGAGCCAGCAAGTGTCGATTCCAATAATCGGAATGGGCGGAATCGCTACAGCAGAAGATGTCATTGAATTTTTCTATGCAGGTGCCAGTGCTGTTGCGGTGGGAACCGCCAACTTCGTGGATCCCTTTGTATGCCCGACCATCATCGAAGAATTACCGAAATTGTTGGATGAGCTTGGGTTTGACCATATTTCAGAATGTACCGGAAGGAGCTGGAAGCAGAATGAAGCAGTCACTAATTATCGCCCTTGATTTCCCGGACCTCATTCAAACGGAAAGATTTTTGAGTCAGTTCCCCTCCGAAAAACTCGCTGTAAAAGTGGGGATGGAATTATTTTATCAGAATGGACCAGCAATTATTTCTTACGTAAAAGAGCAAGGCCATGATGTGTTTTTGGACTTGAAACTTCATGATATTCCGAATACGGTCAAAATGGCCATGACAGGCTTGGCAACTTTAGGAGCTGACATGGTCAATGTACATGCTGCGGGTGGTCAAAAGATGATGGAAGCAGCTATGGAGGGTCTTGATAAAGGAACGTCAGCTGGAAAAAAACGTCCTTTATGCATAGGGGTTACCCAACTGACAAGCACGTCGCAAGAACAAATGAACGTTGAGCAAAACATTGCCGGTTCTCTGGAGGACTCGGTCCTCCATTATGCAAAGCTTACTCAACAGGCAGGATTGGATGGCGTTGTCTGTTCCACTCATGAAGTAAAGAACATACATGAACGCATCGGACTTGAATTCTTAACAGTCACACCTGGAATCCGAAGTGCAGGTGGACAGACGCATGATCAAAAGAGAATTGCTACGCCTGAACAGGCAAGGGATTTTGGAGCGGATGCCATCGTTGTCGGGAGAGCCATAACGGGAGCTAAAGATCCATTAAAGGCCTATTTGGATATGAAAGCAGCTTGGGAGGGAATTTCATGTTAAATCAAAAGATAGCTGAACATTTATTGGAAATAAAAGCAGTGTACCTACAGCCGAATGACCCCTTCACTTGGGCATCTGGAATTCAATCACCGATTTATTGCGACAACCGCTTGACCCTTTCGTACCCAGAAGTCCGGAAGGAAATAGCGGAAGGGTTGAAAGGATTGATTGAACAGCATTTCCCTGAGGCTGAACTGATCGCAGGCACAGCAACTGCCGGCATTCCTCATGCAGCTTGGGTGAGTGAAAAATTAAATGCACCCATGTGCTATGTTCGCTCCAAAGCTAAGGAGCACGGAAAGGGCAATCAAATCGAAGGCCGAGCTATTCCAGGACAAAAAGTTGTAGTTGTGGAAGACTTGATTTCAACCGGAGGCAGTGTAATTACTGCTGTTAACGCACTAAAAGAAGCTGGCTGTGAGGTTCTTGGAGTCGTTTCGATCTTTACTTACGAATTGGAAAAGGGAAAAGAAAAATTCAATGCTGAGGGTATCACTAACCATTCGTTGAGTGACTACTCGACTTTGATAAAAGTCGCAAATGAAAAAGGGTATATCACAGCAGATGAATTGGAAAAGCTAAAAAAATGGCGGGAGAATCCGGCAGATACTGCTTGGATTTCAGCATGAAAATGGAGGTGGCCCAATCACTCAGGATTGGGTCACCTCTATTTTTTTACCATTCAATCCTTTACTTCTTCCTTTAAGCGAATGACAATATCGGCATCTGGAGTAATATACAAGGTTTGCTGCTGATCATAGATCACGAAACCAGGCTTTGAGCCATTCGGTTTCTTAACATGGCGAACTTGTGTAAAGTCAACGGGCACTGAGCTCGATTGCTTTGCTTTACTGAAGAAAGCTGCTAATACGGCCGCTTCTTTAATCGTTTTTTCACTTGGTGATTCATTTCGAATCACTACATGTGAGCCAGGGATATCTTTGGTGTGAAGCCAAATCTCATCACGGCGTGCGAACTTATTCGTTAGGTAATCATTTTGTTTATTATTTTTCCCAACAAAAATGAGATCTCCATCGGTAGCATAATATGTTTCAAGCTGAGGTTTTGCATTGGCTGGCTTTTTCATGCCTTTTTTCTTTTTTTGCCGGATGTAGCCTTCTTCCTGAAGTTCTTCGCGAATCTCCTCTATATCTTTGGGGGAAGCTGATTGGAGCTGCTGATGCAAGGCATCAAAGTAGGCCAATTCCAATTTTGATTTTTCGATTTGCTCTTGAACGACACCGACTGCATTTTTAGACTTTTGGTATCTCGAGAAGTACTTTTGTGCATTATCGGATGGATTTTTTAATGGATCAAGCGGGATGATGACCGTACCTTGTTCTTCATCATAATAATTGACGACTTCAATTTCCTTCATGCCTTTTTTCATTTGATATAGATTAGCTGTAAGCAGCTCACCGAACAACTGATACTGTTCCCCGCGTTCCGTATCTTTTAATGTTCGTTCAAGCTTCCCGATTTTTTTTGAGTTCTTTTCCATTTCATTAGTAATGAAACGTTCTACATCCTGGCTCTTTTGCTTAACCCGATCACGTTCTGCCTTTCCGAAATAATAACGGTCGAGCATCTCGCTTAATGAAGAAAAAGTACGCTGTTTTCCTGTCAGATGCTCTAGTGAAAGCATATAAAAAACTTCTTTATTGCCATCTTGTTTGATCGTCGCGGCATAGTTATGTTCTGAGATTTCTTGGATAAGCCCTGAAAAAGCTGATGGAAGGGTGGTGCTGTTGGCCAATCCAGCCCGGTGAACGGCTTCCTTTGCAGCTAAAGGTGAAATTCCTGAAAAATGGGCAACAAGCTGTTTATCTAGTTTTCCTGCATTGAAGTCAATATTCTTCCTGATATCGTCCTCCGTAGCATTGAAGGGATTATCCTTTTCTTGTGCGGGTGGCACCTTATATTCCTGGCCGGGCAATATCGCCCGATAGCTGTTCACTGCATAGGAAACATGCTTAATGCTATCTAAAATCATATTCCGTTCTTTATCGACTAAAACAATGTTGCTGTGACGCCCCATGATTTCAATGATTAACTGCTTTTGGGAAACATCTCCAAGCTCATTGCGGCCTTTCACCTCAAAGATGATCATCCTATCAAGTTCATATTGATAAATATCTTCTATCGTATAGCCTTCGAGGTGCTTCCTAAGAAGCATACAGAACATGGGTGCTTCTTTAGGATTCTCATAACTTTCTTCGGTCAATTGCACCCTTGAATAACTTGGGTGGGCTGATAATAAGAGTTTATGGTTCTTACCTCCAGCACGAACAACCAGTATAACTTCATTTTTATAAGGCTGATGTACCTTATTGATTCGTCCACCTTTTAATATAGAAGCGATTTCTTCCGTCATCGCTTTCGTAAATAATCCATCAAATGACATTCTATTTTTACTTCCTTTACATAAGATTTTCTATGATACTAAATTCTGCAGGGCGTTATCGATGTATCAGGATCGGCCCATTTTAACTGTATTCACTAATTCAGTTGAACTGGGTGAAAAGCTGGGGTTGCAGTTCAGGAATATTGAATGGATGCGATTTTAATAGATTCGTGATATTAATTACAAAGTTTGTCCATTCATTATATTATCCGGATCGTTCTTCTTTCCGCAATTCTGTTTAATTATAGCATTATTTTGGACGAGTCTGAATAATCATGGAAGAAGAGCAGGTTGTTTTATGTATCGGTAAGCGGGCAGGTGTTGTTGGATGAGTAAAGCGAGAGCGCCTGTTGAGATGGATACAGGAGCCTATTTCATTCTATTCAAAGGGATGTGTGATACTTGATGGAGTTCAGGAAAATGAATAATCAAGAAATGGAGAAAGCGCTTCAAACAAACGTTACACACGGTTTGGACGATGATGAAGTAAAGGACAGGCTGCGAAAGAATGGCTTTAACGAATTGAAGGAAGGTGAAAAACAGTCAGCCATTCTGTTATTTTTCGCACAATTCAAGGATTTCATGGTCATAGTTTTACTTGCCGCGACCTTAGTCTCCGGGATTTTGGGCGAATATATCGATGCGATTGCCATCATGGCTATTGTTTTTTTGAATGGATTACTTGGTTTTTTTCAAGAACGGAAGGCTGAAAAATCCCTGGATGCCCTAAAGGAAATGGCAGCGCCGCAGGTCAATGTACTTCGGGATGGACACTGGCTGAAAATCCCTTCGAGAGAAGTTGTTGTGGGGGATATTCTGAAGTTTTCGAGCGGTGACCGAATTGGTGCCGATTTACGGATCGTCGACCATTCAAGCCTTGAAATTGAAGAGTCTGCCCTTACCGGTGAGTCACTCCCGGCTGTTAAATGTTCTGATCCATTGATGAATGAGGTCGAAGGTATCGGTGATCAGGAAAATATGGCTTTTATGGGAACGATGGTTACAAGAGGGAATGGAGTTGGAATCGTAATCGCTACAGGAATGAATACGGCGATGGGCAAGATTGCGAACCTCCTGCAGACTGCAGAAACAAAAGAAACACCTCTTCAAAAGCGATTGGAGCAGTTAGGGAAAATTTTGATCGTCACGGCTTTAATATTAACCGTGATCGTGGTGCTGACTGGCGTCATTCAAGGACATGACCTCTATACGATGTTTTTAGCCGGGGTATCTTTGGCTGTTGCGGCGATTCCCGAAGGCTTGCCAGCCATTGTTACTGTAGCCTTGTCTTTGGGCGTACAACGTATGATCAAACAAAAAGCGATAGTCCGCAAGCTTCCTGCAGTAGAAACGCTTGGCTGTGCAACGGTAATTTGCTCAGATAAAACAGGTACACTGACGCAAAACAAAATGACGGTGACGAAGGTTTGGAGTGGGGGGAAAACTTGGGATGTCGGCGGGACTGGTTATAATCCTGTCGGTGAGTTTTCTTTAGAGGGAGTTTCAGTTGCTCCGAAAAACCAAAATGCCTTGCTTCAAATAATTACATTCGGCATGCTCTGTAACAAAGCTGAGTTAAATGAGAATGGCAAACGATATATTTTAGAAGGTGATCCGACAGAAGGGGCGATGTTGGTCGCGGCAATGAAAGCGGGTTTGACAAGGGAACACTTATCTAAGCGGTTTACGGTAGTCAAGGAGTTTCCATTCGACTCGAGCCGCAAAATGATGAGTGTCATAGTGAAGGATGATAAAGATAATCATTTTGTCATCGTAAAAGGGGCCCCTGACGTATTGATCGCCCAGAGTGACACGATTCTATGGGAAGGAAAGTCGGAAATATTGAATCGCGAGAGTAAGGAAAGGGTGCAACAGGACATGAATGAGCTTGCCTCACAGGCACTTCGAATGATTGCTGTTGGTTATAAACCCCTTCCCAAAGGAACGATTTTACTTCATGAAACAGAAGCTGAGCGCAATTTGACCTTTATGGGACTGCAGGGCATGATTGATCCCCCCCGCCCAGAAGTGAAGCAGGCAGTTAAGGAATGCAGGGATGCTGGGATCAAAACAGTCATGATAACTGGTGACCATGTAATAACCGCAAAGGCAATAGCTAAAGAACTTGGTATTTTAAAAGGAAAAGACCGTGTACTTGAAGGAAAGCAATTGGCTGGTATGGAAGTTGGGGAACTTGAGGAAGTTGTTGAAAGTGTGTCGGTATTTGCCCGCGTTTCCCCAGAACATAAATTAAAAATCGTAAAAGCCTTGCAAAATAAAGGACATGTCGTCGCAATGACAGGGGATGGTGTCAATGATGCACCTGCGATAAAATCAGCGGATATAGGTATATCAATGGGTATAACTGGGACTGATGTCGCTAAGGAAGCATCTTCCTTGATATTGGTTGACGATAATTTTGCCACCATTAAATCGGCCATCAAAGAAGGCAGGAATATTTATGAAAACATCAGGAAGTTCATCCGTTATTTGCTTGCTTCCAATGTTGGGGAGATTTTGGTCATGTTTTTTGCGATGCTATGTGGCTTGCCATTACCTTTGATACCAATCCAGATTTTATTCGTGAACCTTGTTACGGACGGTCTGCCTGCGATGGCGTTGGGCCTGGATTCCCCAGAAGAAGATGTAATGAAAAGAAATCCAAGAAATGCAAACGAAGGTGTTTTCGGACGAGGGCTTGGCTGGAAGATCATCTCACGCGGTTTTCTGATTGGTATTTCTACATTGATAGCATTTTATGTGGTATATCGTGCAAATCCGGGTAACCTTGCTTATGCACAAACAATCGCGTTTGCAACCCTGGTACTAGCTCAGCTAATACATGTTTTCGATTGCAGAAGTGAACGTTCGATCTTCTCGAGAAATCCATTCGGTAATTTTTATCTAGTGGGGGCAGTACTGTCCTCTCTGTTATTAATGCTAGCAGTCATGTATGTGCAGCCTTTGCAAACCATCTTCCACACTGTACCGATTTCAGGAAGGGATTGGCTATTGGTAATAGGAATGTCATCCATCCCAACTTTTTTACTGGCTGGAACCTTTTTAGCAAGAAAAGCACAATGAAATATGATATAATCTTTAAGGTGGTAGAGTTTTGCTCTATTGCCTTTTTATTTTTGTAGTATTTTATTTGTAAGCTAAAGTTTTCATGCTGTAGCTAATATATAATGAATGTTAACGCGAAATTACTACATTATGCTTGATAGGATGTGGAACCATGGTTACCAGTATGACGGGCTATGGAAGAGAAGAAGCGGAAAACGAACAGGTCAAGGTTTTTGTCGAGATTAAGACGGTGAACCATCGTTTTTGTGAATATACGATTCGAATGCCGCGCCAGCTTTTGGTTTTGGAAGAAAAGGTGAAGAAAAAGGCGAATCAATACATAAGAAGAGGACGAGTGGAAATCTTCATTACGGTGGAAGGTGAGAGCCTGGTTGCCAAAAAGGTGAAGATCGATTGGGAGCTTGCTGATCAGTATGTGGGATTGATGGATGAAGCCAAGGGAAAATACAATCTGGAAAGTTCCATTACCTTACAGGATTTACTGCAACTTGAATCGATTTTCATGACGGAAGAAGTACCTGCAGTTCCTGCCGATTTGGAAGCCTTGTTATTGAAGGCTGTCATGGGGGCATTGGAAAACCTGAAAAAAATGCGGACTCTGGAAGGTCAGGAACTTGCCCTGGACATGAAATACCAGCTTGAAAAGTTTGGTGAGATTGTTGTAGGGCTCAAAAACTATGCACCTTCAGTCGTCGAGAAATATAAAGCCCGGTTGGAAATCAAACTAGCCGAGTTGACAGAAGGATTGATTGAAGATAGCCGTATTGTGACAGAAGCGGCCATTTTTGCCGATAAGTGTGATATAAACGAAGAACTGACCAGACTCGAAAGCCATGTACAGCAATTTTCAAGGACGCTTACCCATAGTGAACCAATTGGAAGAAAACTCGACTTCCTTGTCCAGGAAATGAATAGGGAAGTTAATACGATTGGATCAAAGGCAAATGATTCGGCCATTACCAAAGATGTGGTGGAAATGAAAAGTCTGCTTGAAAAATTAAAAGAACAGGTTCAAAATATCGAGTAGTCGGTTTATGATGAACCTAACAAGGTGACAATAGAAATATGAATGGGGGACAAAAATGTCAATTAAGCTCATTAATATTGGCTTTGGCAATATCGTTTCCGCAAACCGGATCGTATCCATCGTGAGTCCTGAGTCTGCTCCGATTAAAAGGATTATCCAAGATGCCCGAGACCGCGGATCCTTAATAGATGCTACATATGGTAGAAGAACCAGGGCCGTTATAATTACAGACAGCGACCATGTTATCTTATCTGCCGTTCAACCGGAAACGGTTGCCGCACGGCTTCAAGATAGAGATGACAGCGTAGAAGAGGGGTAACTGAAACAATATGAGAGAAAAAGGTTTATTAATCGTTTTATCCGGTCCATCCGGTGTTGGTAAAGGAACAGTAAGGAAGGCGATTTTTTCTCAGCCTGGAACGGCATTTGAATATTCAATTTCGATGACGACACGGCTGCCCCGCCATGGGGAAGTTGACGGAGTGGACTATTTCTTCAAAAAACGCGAGGAATTCGAAGCATTGATCGCAGAAGGCAAATTGCTAGAATATGCAGAGTTCGTCGGGAATTATTATGGAACGCCCGTGGATTATGTCCGTGAAACAATTGATTCCGGAAAAGATGTATTTCTGGAAATTGAAGTTCAAGGAGCTAAACAGGTCCGGGAGAAATTCCCTGAAGGACTTTTCATTTTCCTTGCTCCTCCAAGCTTGACCGAACTCGAAAGCCGCATCGTTACTCGCGGAACCGAGACGGAGGAAGCGATAAAAGGACGGATGAAAGTGGCCAAGGAAGAAATAGAACTTATGGATCTTTATGATTATGTTGTTGAAAATGATCATGTGGATGCTGCATGTGCCAGAATTAATGCAATTGTAATTGCTGAGCATTGCCGTCGGGAAAGAGTTGCAGTTTTATATAAAAAAATGTTGGAGGCGGAATAAACTATGTTATATCCATCAATTGATTCGCTATTACTTAAAATCGATTCTAAATACTCGCTTGTATCAGTGGCAGCTAAACGTGCAAGGGAAATGCAAATTAAAGATAATTGCCTTATAGCCAAACCGGTTTCCCATAAATCCGTAGGTCGTGCCCTAGAAGAAATTCATACCGGTAAATTGACTTACGATAATTCTTACGAAGAAAACTAAGAGAACAAATAAGCTTGACCCATCGGGCCTGACACCCTAAAGCAAACAGGATGCGTTACATTTGGAAAGTTGCTTCCTTCCTGCGGCCAAGGTGTCAGGCCTGTTTGTTTTGATTTCTCAAAGATAACGATGCCATTGATGAAGCAGGCATAGATATGAAATGTTTAAGGAAATCCATAAGTTATTGCGCATTTCAAATGAAATATCTTCAGTTATCGTTCATAATTAATAAAAATAGAATGTATAGTTAGGGGAAATTTGCATGCTTATCGATAAAAAAGTACTTCTTTGTGTCACCGGCGGGATTGCTGTATTTAAGGCTGCTGCCCTGACAAGTAAATTAACTCAAGAAGGTGCGCATGTTAAAGTGATCATGAGTGAATCGGCACGAAAGTTCGTGACGCCGCTTACTTTTCAAGCACTTTCGAGAAATGATGTGTACACAGATACATTTGATGAGAAGGATTCTTCAGTCATTGCCCACATCGACTTGGCTGATTGGGCTGACATTATCCTAGTAGCTCCAGCTACAGCGAATGTCATAGGCAAGTTAGCCAATGGAATCGCGGATGATATGATCACGACCACACTTCTGGCAACAGTGGCACCTGTTTGGGTGGCGCCTGCAATGAACGTGCACATGTACGCCCACCCGGCGGTTCAGAAAAACATGGAGACACTTCGTACGTTCGGATATCAATTCATTGAACCAGGTGAAGGGTATTTGGCTTGCGGTTATGTAGGAAAAGGACGATTGGAGGAACCGGAAACGATCGTGGCACATCTCATTCATTATTTTGGTGAACGGAAATCACAGCCTCAGCTTCTTAAAGGAAAGAAATATTTGATAACGGCAGGGCCGACTCGTGAAGCAATCGATCCGGTGCGTTACGTGACGAATCATTCCAGCGGAAAAATGGGATATGCCCTAGCTGAACAGGCAATTGAATTGGGCGCTGAGGTGACATTGATCACTGGCCCTGTGAACTTGACGCCGCCTTCCAAGGCCAGAGTAATACCAGTGGAATCGGCAGCAGATATGTATGAAGCGGTTTTCGGTCAGTTCGATTCCAGTGACGTTGTAATCATGACGGCTGCGGTGGCAGACTATAAACCGAAGAATTATCATGCTCAAAAGATGAAAAAGCAGCCAGGGGAAAATGTAATTGAATTTGAACGTACAAAGGATATCCTAAAGGAACTTGGTGAAAATAAAACCCATCAGATTTTGGTAGGCTTTGCGGCTGAAACGAACAATGTTGAAGAATACGCAAGAGGGAAATTAGTGAAAAAGAATGCAGACATGATCGTTGCCAATAATGTTACCGTCGCTGGGGCAGGATTTGGTACGGATACGAACATCGTGACCATTTACGATAAAAATGGAAGTGCTACAGAACTTCCAAAAATGAGTAAAGCGGATATAGCTAAAAGCATCCTGGCAGAAGTATCTCGCATGCAAAAGGAATGATGTCTTATGGATATTGCATCCGTCATAGTGGATGTACCTGCTAAACAAACGGATCGAGAATTTGACTATCGTATACCTGAAAAGTGGAACCTAGTCATCAAGCCCGGAATGCGGGTCATTGTGCCATTCGGTCCAAGAATGGTGCAGGGGTTCGTCACCGGATTAAAAGCTAAAAGCGACTTTGCGAAATTACGATATATAAAAGAACCAATGGATTTGGAGCCCATCCTTAATGATGAATTGCTTCAGCTGGGTGACTGGTTGACCAAAGAGGCCATGTGTTTTAAAATTTCAGCCCTACAGGCCATGCTTCCGGCAGCAATGAAAGCAAAGTATGAAAAAGTGATCAATGTCATTGAAGATAAAAAGAATCAGCTCCCACCCTTCATTCAAAGTCTTTTCGGAAAGAATGATGCATTATCCTGGAAAGAAGTGATTGAAGGGGAGAATGCCTCACTTTTTCAAAAGGAAATACAAAATGGCAATCTAGAGCTTGTGTATAATGTGAAAAACCGACTTAATAAGAAGACCGTCCGTGTCATTAAATCCCTGCTTTCCTCTAAGGAACTGAAAGAAATGGCATCAGCCATTTCCAGCCATGCAAAAAAACAACAGGAACTTCTTCAATACTTTATTGAACATCAAGAGCCAGTTCCCTTAAAGGAATTGCTTGAATTGATCAACACATCAAGCAGTACCGTCAAATCCCTAGTGTCAAAAGGGGCCTTGGCGGAAATGGATCAGGAAATATACCGTGATCCTTATGAAAATCGTGTGTTCAAAAAATCCAATCCCTTTACTTTAACAGAAGAGCAAGCAGCTGCCTTGAAGCCCATCCATGAGAAAATAAATCATGATGAACATGATGTCTTCCTTTTATATGGTGTGACCGGGAGCGGGAAGACGGAAGTGTATCTGCAGGCAATTGCCTCTGTCATTGAAAAAGGGAAGGAAGCCATCATGCTGGTACCTGAGATCTCCTTGACGCCACAAACGGTGAAGAGGTTTAAAGAACGATTTGGAGAGCAGGTCGCTGTCATGCATAGCGGTTTATCCGTAGGTGAAAAATATGATGAATGGCGGAAAATTCACCGCAAAGAGGTAAAAGTTGTGGTGGGCGCGCGTTCAGCCGTGTTTGCTCCTTTTGAAAACCTGGGACTGGTCATCATTGATGAGGAGCATGAATCCAGCTATAAGCAAGAAGAAACGCCAAGGTATCATGCTAGGGATGTTGCCATTGAAAGAGCGAAATCTTATCAGTGTCCGGTAATTCTAGGTAGCGCCACTCCTACACTTGAATCTTTTGCGAGAGCCAAGAAAAACGTCTATAAATTACTGACCCTTAGTCAAAGGATGAATAAAAATGCATTGCCAGCAGTGGATATTGTAGATATGAGGGAAGAACTAAGGACGGGAAATCGTTCCATGTTTTCGGAGCTGCTCTTCACCAAGCTGAAAGACCGGCTTGAAAAAGGGGAGCAAACAGTATTGATGCTAAATAAACGGGGACATTCTTCCTTTGTGATGTGTCGAAGCTGCGGATTGGTCATCAACTGCCCTAATTGTGACATTTCACTCACCTATCATCGCTTTAATGATATAATGAAATGCCATTATTGTGGGTTTGAAGAGGGAATGCCCTCCGTTTGCCCTGAATGTGAAAGTGAACATATAAGGTTCTTCGGTACAGGCACACAAAAGGTTGAAGAAGAGCTTGCAAAAATTCTCCCTGATGCTCGGGTGATACGAATGGATGTCGATACAACGAGTAAAAAGGGTTCACATGAGCGTTTGCTGAATGCCTTTGGTGAAGGAAAGGCTGATATATTGCTGGGCACCCAAATGATTGCCAAGGGCCTTGATTTTCCTAATATCACGCTTGTTGGAGTCCTTTCAGCGGATACTATGCTTCATCTGCCTGATTTCCGTTCTTCGGAAAAGACATTCCAGCTGCTGACACAGGTCAGCGGAAGGGCGGGACGTCATCAGCTTCCGGGAGAAGTGGTCATCCAAACCTATACACCTGAGCACTATAGCATCGAGCTTTCTGCCTTGCAGGATTATGATGCTTTTTATGAACGGGAGATGCATCTACGGAGGCAAAGTCATTATCCTCCCTATTATTACGTTGTCCTTATAACCGTTTCTCATGAAGACTTAATGAAGACGGTGAGTGTTACTGAGAAAATAACCAATTATTTAGGTTCTCGATTGAATCGGGATTCTATCGTTCTCGGTCCTGTTGCTTCGCCCATTAGCCGAATCAACAATAGATATCGTTATCAATGTCTGATAAAATACAAACGAGAGCCGGACCTTAATCAGCATTTACGTACACTTTTAGAGCATTATCAAAAAGAAACGGCTCAAAATCTTCTGCAGATTTCAATAGATTTAAATCCACAGATCATGATGTAATTGATTAAGAAATAGATGGTTTATGCGAGCTGTTAAAGCTTGCGTTTTTATATAATGAAGTGCTGTTTTTCATATCTAGGAGGGTACCTTTAATTTTGGCTATTTTACCGATTGTCATGTTTCCTGAAAAAATTTTACAACAAAAATGCGATAAAATAACAAGTTTTGATAAAAAGTTGGCAAAGATGTTAAATAACATGTACGAAACGATGGTGGAGGCGGATGGCGTTGGTCTTGCAGCACCTCAGGTTGGCGTGAAAAAGCAAGTGGCCGTCGTCGAAATAGAGGAAGGATCAGGTGTAATCGAACTGATTAATCCAGAAGTGCTGGAAATGGAAGGCGAACAGACTGGTGTTGAAGGATGCTTGAGCTTCCCAAGTTTATATGGTGAAGTTACTCGCCCATACCGCGTAAAAGTGCGGGCACAAGACCGTAAAGGATCTTTTTTCGAGTTAGAAGCGGAAGATTTTCTCGCAAGGGCCCTTCAGCACGAAATCGATCATCTTCAAGGGGTTTTATTCACGAGTAAGGTCTCTCGTTATATTTCGGAAGAAGAGTTAGAAAGGTATGAAGAAGAATGACAAAAATTATCTTTATGGGAACACCGGATTTTTCAGTGCCGGTATTGAAAAGAATCATCGATGAAGGGTATGACGTGATTGCTGTCGTCACACAGCCCGATCGTCCAGTAGGCCGCAAAAAGGTGCTAACGCCGCCGCCAGTTAAGGTCGAAGCCGAAAAGCAGGGGATTCCTGTTTATCAGCCAGAAAAAATCCGTGAACAAGAAGAACTTGAAAAGATCATTGCATTGAATCCTGACTTAGTGGTGACGGCTGCTTTTGGACAAATCCTTCCGAATGAATTGTTGGATGCTCCTAAGTACGGATGTATTAATGTACACGCCTCCCTGCTTCCTGAACTACGTGGAGGGGCGCCCATCCATTATTCCATTTTGCAGGGGAAAGAAAAGACTGGGATCACCATCATGTATATGGCGGAGAAATTGGATGCCGGGGATATATTGACTCAGGCGGAAGTTGCCATAGGGGAAGAAGACAATGTCGGCACACTGCATGATAAATTAAGCAAGATAGGGTCAGATTTACTTGCAGAGACTCTGCCAAAACTTTTAAATGGGGGTTTACAGGCGATCAAGCAAGATGAGAATAAAGCGACTTTCGCACCTAACATTAAACGGTCGGAGGAAAAAATCGACTGGTCGAAATCAGGGGAAGTCATCTATAACCAAGTGCGTGGCCTGAATCCATGGCCTGTTGCCTATACAACCTTAGACGGATCCACTTTAAAAATTTGGCAGGCAAAGAAACGTGAAGAGGGCAATCGTGCCGTGCCAGGCACTGTCATTGAAGTACAAAATGATGGTTTCATCGTCTCGACAGGCAACGAGACGGCAATACTAGTTACTGAATTGCAGCCTTCAGGAAAGAAAAAAATGCCGGCCAAAGATTACTTGCGCGGAGCCGGGTCGTTCATTAAAGCAGGCATGAAGTTAGGAGAACAGAATGAAGCAAACTAAAAAGGGAGTACGTGAAATCGCTCTCGATATTTTGGAATCTGTGGAGAAAAACCAATCCTACAGTAACCTATTACTGAACAACTTGATTAAAAAGCATCAGTTATCCGGTGTGGACAGCGGTTTGCTTACAGAGATAAGCTACGGTACCATACAGCGGAAGATGACTTTGGATTACTATTTGAACCCGTTTATTAAACAACCTAAAAAAACGCAAAGCTGGGTCATCAATTTACTTAGGCTTTCCGTTTACCAAATGGTCTATTTAGATAAAGTGCCAGATCATGCGATCATTTTTGAAGCTGTCGAAATTTCAAAAAAGCGCGGACATAAAGGGACTTCTTCAATGGTCAATGGCGTGCTTCGTAATATTCAAAGAAATGGGGTTCCATCTTTTGATGGTATCAAAGATGATCTGGAACGGCTTTCAATCGAAGTAAGTCATCCACTTTGGTTGGTCAAGCGTTGGGTAGAGCAATTTGGTTATGAAAAAACCAAGGAAATGTGTGAAATCAACTTGACTGCACCATTACAGACGGGACGGGCTAATTTAAAGAAGATTTCACGCAGCGAACTAATCAGCATTTTAACGGAAGAAGGATATGATGTTGAGGCAAGTGAAGTCGTTCCCGAAGCCATCGTCAGCTATAAAGGTAATCTTGCTCATTCAGAAAGCTATAAATTGGGGTATTTATCGATTCAGGACGAAAGTTCAATGCTTGTAGCCCATGCATTGGGTGCAAATGAAAATGATGCTGTACTCGATTGCTGTGCTGCACCTGGAGGGAAAACGACACATATCGCAGAAGGCTTGACCACTGGTCAAGTATATGCTCTTGACCTTCATGAGCATAAGGTCAAACTCATCAAAGAGCAGGCGGAGCGCCTAAAACTCAGAAATAATATTAAGACAATGGCCCTTGATAGCAGAAAAGTACGAGAACACTTTAATAAGGAAGGGTTTGACAGGGTCCTGATCGACGCACCATGTTCAGGGTTGGGAGTCATGCGCCGGAAGCCTGATGTAAAGTATACAAAAACAAAAGATGATATAATGAAACTCTCAAGTATACAAAAACAATTATTGGAAGCTGCCGCCCCGCTCGTAAAGCAAGGCGGACGGTTAGTATATAGTACCTGTACGGTGGATAAAGAAGAAAATGACAAAGTCGCTGCAGCATTTTTGGAAAGCCATCCGGATTTTGAAAGCGATGCGACCCTGTCTGAAAGAATGCCTGAAAGCGTTCAGCCATTTATCGAGGGTCATACACTGCAAGTTTTTCCGCAATATTTTAGCAGTGACGGATTCTTTATTGCGAGTTTTAGAAAGAAGGTGCTGTAATGGCAGAAATCACAAAATCATCTAGAGTAAAAAAAGACACAACACCAGAAAAACCATCGATCTACTCATTAGAGCTTCACCAAATTAAAGAATGGCTTATTCAAAATGACGAGAAGGCATTCCGGGCCGATCAAGTTTATGACTGGCTTTATAAAAAGCGTGTCTCCAGTTTTGAAGATATGTCCAACCTTTCGAAATCTTTACGAGATAAGCTGGAATCACAATTCACCTTCACTACATTGAAAACTTTGATTCAGCAAACGTCCAATGACGGAACGATGAAGTTTTTATTTGAACTTCATGATGGATACTCGATTGAAACGGTGCTGATGCGCCATGAATACGGAAACTCCATTTGCGTGACAACACAGGTAGGGTGTAGAATTGGCTGTACATTCTGTGCCTCGACACTTGGCGGTTTGAAGAGAAATCTTGAATCGGGAGAAATTGTTGCCCAAGTCGTAAAAGTTCAGCAAGCACTTGACGAAGTTGAAGAACGTGTTAGTTCTGTAGTAATCATGGGAATCGGTGAACCGTTCGATAACTACGATAATATGATGTCATTCTTGAAGAATATAAATCATGAAAAGGGCTTGAACATCGGGGCACGTCATATTACCGTTTCCACAAGTGGAATCATTCCAAAAATCTACAAATTTGCCGAAGAAAGCATGCAAATCAACTTTGCTGTTTCCCTGCATGCACCGAACACGGAATTGAGAAGTAAATTGATGCCGATCAACAAGGCCTACAAACTTCCGGACTTGATTGAAGCCATCAAATACTATACAGAAAAAACAGGGCGCCGTGTAAGTTTTGAATATGGTCTATTCGGTGGCGAAAATGATACAGTGGAACACGCCGAAGAATTGGCAGATTTAATAAGCGGGATAAAATGCCATGTCAATTTAATTCCGGTTAACTATGTACCGGAACGCAACTATGTACGTACACCTCGGGACCAAATTTTTGAGTTTGAAAAAACATTGAAGAAGCGCGGCATTAATGTAACGATCCGAAGGGAACAAGGCAGTGATATTGACGCAGCCTGCGGCCAGCTTCGGGCCAAGGAGCGCAAAGAAGAGACGAGGTGACCCTATGAGGGCAATATTTAAAACAGACCGTGGAAAAGTCCGCCAGCATAATGAAGATAATGGCGGAATTTTTAAGAACTCGGAAGGCGTTCGCCTTGCCATCGTTGCAGATGGCATGGGCGGCCACCGTGCCGGGGATGTAGCGAGTGCAATGACGATAGACCTTTTGAAAAAAGGCTGGGAAGTATCAAGCGGGATCGAAACGGCAAATGATGCTGAGGATTGGCTGAAACAGCAAATCGTCTTGGTCAATCAGTTGCTTTTTGAACATGCCGAAGCAAATACGGAATGTAAGGGTATGGGGACAACGATTGTTGCAGCCATTTGCACCGACAAGTTTGCTACCATTGCCAACATCGGGGACAGCCGGTGTTATTTGTATAATGAGAGCGGTTTTAAGCAGGTCACGGAAGATCATTCACTTGTTAATGAACTGGTCCGTTCTGGGCAGATTTCGAAGGAAGATGCCGAGAACCATCCACGAAAAAATGTTTTATTACGAGCCTTGGGGACAGAATTGCAAGTGGAAATGGACATTACGACGGTCATCTTTGAGGAAAATGATTTACTATTGCTTTGTTCGGATGGTTTGACGAATAAAGTGAGTGAACAGGAACTTGAAGATACGATAACCAATGGGCAGCCACTTGAAGAAAAGGCGAATTCATTAATAGATATGGCCAATCACTACGGTGGGGAAGATAATATCACTCTTGTGCTTGTTCAATTTACTGAAGAAAGTGAAAGCAGGTGAATTGAATGTTGATTGGTAGAAGAATCAACGGCCGTTATAAACTGATCGAGATGGTCGGTGGCGGCGGTATGGCGAATGTTTACCTTGCAAGGGATATGATTTTAGATAGGGATGTTGCATTGAAAATCCTTCGCATGGATTTTAATAACGACGAAGAGTTCATCAAGCGCTTCAATCGGGAAGCCCAATCGGCAACCAGTTTGGCCCATCCCAATATCGTAAGCATTTATGATGTCGGTGAAGAAGAGTCCATCTATTATATTGTAATGGAATACGTGGACGGTTTTACACTTAAGCAATACATACAAAAATATTATCCCATTCCAGTTGATAAAGCCTTGGATATCATGAAGCAAATCACGGCAGCTATTTCCCATGCCCATCATAATGGGATCATCCATCGTGACATCAAGCCACAGAACATTTTGATTGATAAAGAAGGAACCGTCAAGATTACGGACTTTGGAATTGCATTGGCCCTGAGTGCAACAAATATAACTCAGACTAACGCAGTCTTAGGCTCTGTTCATTATTTATCTCCAGAACAGGCTAGAGGCGGAATGGCCAATAAAAAGTCGGACATTTATTCACTTGGCATCGTCATGTTTGAATTACTGACGGGGAGATTGCCTTTTTCGGGTGAATCTGCCGTTTCGATAGCTCTTAAACATTTACAATCGGAAACTCCTTCGCCAAAACGCTGGAACTCTGAAATACCTCAGAGTGTGGAAAATATCATCTTGAAAGCGACAGCCAAAGATTCATATTACCGCTATGAGAGCGTAGACTCAATGGAAGATGACATTCGGACATCACTTAATCCTGAACGTTCAAATGAACTGCCTTTTACGATTCCTGAAGATCATGATGCGACCAAAGCCATCCCTGTCATTACGGACGATCAGCTTTCAAGCATAGATGAGACTATCATTAGAGGTCCGGAAAAAAATACTTTAGTCTATGCGGATGATGGGGAAAGTGGATCAGAAGCAGAGAGTAAATCGAAGAAACAAAAGAAACAGAAGAAACAGAAAAAACAAAAAACGAAATCGGAACAAAAAGATAAAAAACGAAAGAAAATGCCTGCCATTTTGGTGACCACCTTTTTAGTACTTGCCCTACTTGCTGTTTTATCTGTCACTGTTTTACCTTCCCTCTTTGGTTCGAAGGAAGTGACGATCCCTGACCTTAAAGGGAAAGAATTGGATGATGCCATTACTGAATTGCTTAAATTGGATTTGGTCATCGGAGATACGATTGAGATTGAAGATGAAGAGGTTGATGCGGACCTTGTGATCAAAACCAACCCTAAGGCAGGTAAGACTGTCAAGGCAGGCGCAGAAGTCGATATTTACCAAAGCATTGGTAAAGAAACGATTTCATTGTCCAGCTATGAAGGTCGAGATTACTCAGATATTAAATCATTGCTTGATAAAATGGGATTCAAAAACATAATCGTGACCGAAAAATATGATGACAGTGCTCCCGGTACAATCATAGAACAAAGGCCTTCGGGTGCCACTGATATCGTACCATCGGAAACGGAGCTTGAGTTAACGGTCAGTAAAGGGGAAGATTTATTGAGCTTGAAGAACTTAACAGGGTTCAATGAAACTGGCCTTAATGATTATTCCAGTGATAGTGGAATAAAGGTCGATGTGGAAAAAGAAGTCTATGATGATTCCGTTGCAGAGGGGCTTGTCATTTCCCAGTCACCAGAACCGGGTACGAAGGTGGAAAGGGGCAGTACGGTGAAAGTGGTCCTTTCAAAAGGGAAAGAAGAGATTCCTCCTAAGAAGGTAACGGAGGAAATCAAAATCGAGTATGATCCGGTTGAGCCGGGCAAAGCCCAAAAGATACAAATTTTCATTGAGGATATCAACAATAGCATGACGGAGCCTAAAGAAACATTCTTTATCGTGGAAAATGCCAAGCGAACGATCGAATTAACGGTTTCCCCGGATAAGAAAGCAGGATATAAAGTCATGCGGGATAATCAGGTCATCATCGACCAGGCCGTCTCTTATCCAGAATAAATTTAATAATTAGGAGTGTGGTTATGCCCGAAGGAAAAATTATCAAAGCATTAAGTGGATTTTATTATGTCCTTGATGGAGAAGAGGTCTATCAATGCCGGGGACGGGGAGTATTCAGGAAAAATAAGGTAAATCCACTTGTAGGTGATTATGTTGTTTTTCAAGCGGAAAATAAAACGGATGGGACCGTTACCGAAATAAAACCGCGAAAGAATGAATTGATCCGACCGCAAATATCAAATGTAGACCAAGCCATCCTAGTCTTTTCGGCAGTAGAACCTGATTTCAGTCCAGCTTTGCTTGATCGATTTCTCGTACTAATTGAAGATAACGAGATCGAACCCATTATCGTTGTGACCAAACTTGACTTGGTTACTTCTGAAAACCAGCAGAAATTGTCTCAGTATATCAAGGACTACCAGAAACTTGGCTATACTGTACTGGAGACATCTTCAGTTACCGCTGGAGGCATTGAAGGACTAGTACCGTATTTAGAAGGAAAAACGAGTGTATTTGCCGGTCAGTCCGGTGTTGGGAAATCGTCTTTGCTGAATGCAATCAATCCTGAATTGGCTTTAAAGACGGATGATATTTCGTCACACCTAGGACGTGGGAAGCATACCACCCGCCATGTTGAATTGATTCACATTGGCTCTGGGCTTGTCGCGGATACACCAGGTTTCAGTTCACTTGAATTCATGGAAATGGAAGCTGAACGGTTATCCTATTGCTTCCCGGAAATGCATAAGCATGGGGAGGACTGTAAATTTCGGGCTTGTCTGCATGATAAAGAACCGAAGTGCGCTGTGAAGGGAGCGGTGGATTCCGGGGAAATTCCACTTTATCGATATGAGCATTATATGCAATTCTTAGAGGAAATCAGAGATAGAAAGCCGAGGTATTAAAATGGTTAAAATCGCACCATCCATTTTATCAGCTAACTTTGYAAAATTGGGGGAAGAAATTCTAGATGTAGAAAGGGGCGGAGCGGATTTAATCCATATAGATGTCATGGATGGACATTTCGTGCCGAATATTACGATAGGTCCGTTAATCGTCGATGCTATCCGACCGGTGACGAAACTTCCGCTTGATGTTCACTTAATGATCGCACAACCTGATCGTTATATCGAGGCATTTGCGAAAGCAGGAGCCGATTATATAACTGTGCATTTAGAGGCATGCACCCATTTGCATCGGACGATCCAATTGATTAAATCTTTTGGTGTAAAGGCAGGAGTGGTGCTTAATCCAGCCACACCAGCTTCCTTGATCCAACCTATAATTGAAGATATTGATATGGTATTGTTGATGACAGTTAACCCGGGTTTTGGCGGGCAAAAGTTCATTACATCCGTACTGCCCAAAATTGCCGAGGTGAAGGCGATGGCAGAAATGTATAATCAAAATCTGGAAATAGAGATTGATGGTGGAGTAAACGAAGAAACGGCTAAATTATGTATTGAACAAGGGGCGACAGTCCTGGTGGCCGGATCGGCAATCTATAATCAAGAAGATCGACACGCAGCGATTCAAAAGATTCGGGGAAAGTGATATAAGCCGACACTATCATATTCATATGATAGTGATCGGCTTTTTTTATCAATTAAACAAAGGCATCTTGGGTATGAATATACATAGAAAAGGATGATTTCGATGATTATTAGTATAATGGCTGGAGGTCCGGAATGTTTTTGGCCGGATCTGACGTGGTATAAGGAGATGACTGATCTTTGGGTCGGGGTTGACAGGGGAGTCTGGGCCTTGCTTGAAAAAGGTATCGAACCTAAGTACGGTTTTGGGGATTTTGATTCGGTTTCGGAAGATGAATATAAGAAGATTGAGCAAACACTGGAACAAATCAATCTATATTCTTCAGAAAAGGATGAAACGGATTTAGAAATTGCATTTAAATGGGCTCTAGGGCAAAAACCAAGTGAAATTCACATTCTGGGCGCTACAGGGGGAAGAATGGATCATTTTCTTGGTAATATCCAGCTGCTCCAAAAAGAAAGTGTCCTCCCTTTTCATGAAGACATTGATATATACATAGTCGATCAGCAAAATATATTCACAGTGAAAACAGCGGGTTCTTATGAGGTCGCTGCTTTGAAAGATAAGAAATACATGTCATTGCTCCCAGTAACGGCGGAAGTCAGCGGCATTACACTATCAGGCTTCAAATACCCACTGAGTGATGCAAGCCTGGAAATGGGTTCGACGCTTTGCATCAGCAATGAACTAATTTCCGAATCTGGGAATGTTTCATTTGAGAAAGGCATATTAATGGTGATAAGAAGCAGTGATTAAAATTCATGCTTAGAGCAGATTCGGATATAATTTTCAATCATCCTATATCCGCTTAAAAGCTTATGTTGTAATAGAAAAATTCCACTTCATCTTTTATTGTGGGATGCAAAGAGGAGGGGCATGATGAAATTTTATACGATTAAATTGCCAAAAGTTCTGGGCAGTTTGGTAAGGGCTATGCTCGGAGCGTTTAAAAAAGGCTGATACTTATCTCCATGACACCTCTCAATTTCAGGGAGGTGTTATTCTTCGGGATTTCTGGGGAATGATGAAAGGGGTTGGCCATCGATTAATGGGTGATGACTTCTTTTCTTGATGCAGACTAGACCTGATCATCGAAAATAAAACCATCCCCATTAAAATGCCGGCCAATACAAGTAAAAAGGCATCCTAAGAGGATGCCGTAACATTATACGCGTTCTACTTTGCCCGATTTAAGAGCTCTTGCAGAAACGTATACACGTTTAGGTTTACCGTCAACTAAAATACGTACTTTTTGAAGGTTAGCGCCCCATGTACGCTTGCTAGCGTTCATTGCGTGAGAGCGGCTGTTACCAGAACGAGTTCTTCTTCCAGTGATTACACATTTACGTGCCATGTTAAATTCCCTCCTAACTACAACAAGCTTAAGTTTTTCGCAGTCGTCTTAAGTCTTTGTAAAATACTTTAATAATTTATCATACCTACCGTTAGAATGCAATACTTCAGTTAATTACTTTCAAGAAAAATACCTTGACATACATACTTTGAAATTGAATTATATAAAGTGCCGTACGACATTTACTTTTAAAACCATTGACATTATAGTAAAATGTCTATAGTTGACTTGATTTTTTGGGAGGGAAAAGAAAATGTCTATCGAATTACAAACGAAATATGGACAAATTGATATCTCTAATGATGTTATCGCTACTGTAGCAGGCGGCGCAGCTGTGGATTGCTACGGAATTATAGGAATGGCTTCCAAAAAACAATTTAAAGACGGCATTGCCGAAATTTTAAGAAAAGAAAACTTTACTAAAGGTGTAATAGTCCGTCAAGAAGAGGAAGAAGTTCATATCGATATGTTTATTATCGTAAGTTATGGAACGAAAATCTCGGAAGTTGCTCATAATGTGCAATCAAAGGTAAAATACACTTTGAACAAAACTGTAGGATTGGCTGTTGAATCCGTTAACATTTTTGTACAGGGTGTTCGTGTGACGAACCCTTAAGTAATAGGAGGAAAGTTTTGTGTCAATTACAAGTTTAAACGGAAAGCGCTTTGCCGAAATGATCATTCAAGGTTCCAACCATTTAGCGGCTAACGCCCAAATGGTTGATGCGTTGAATGTTTTCCCTGTTCCAGATGGAGATACTGGGACGAATATGAATTTATCGATGACTTCCGGAGCGAAGGAAGTGCAAAATAACGTCCAGGAACATATTGGGAAAGTGGGTACATCTCTTTCAAGAGGACTGTTAATGGGCGCTCGCGGGAATTCAGGTGTTATCCTTTCTCAACTTTTTCGCGGTTTTGCTAAAGCGATTGAACATAAATCGGAAATAAATAGTGAAGAATTCGCCCAAGCCTTTGAAGCTGGGGTTCAGACAGCTTATAAGGCAGTAATGAAACCTGTTGAAGGAACCATCTTAACGGTTGCAAAAGATGCAGCAAAGCAAGCGGTTTCATCAGCAGCAAACCACCAAGACCTAATTCAGGTAATGGAAGAAATCGTTACGGAGGCCAATGCTTCATTAAAACGTACACCGGATCTTCTTCCGGTCCTAAAAGAAGTGGGAGTCGTAGACAGCGGCGGGCAAGGGTTGGTGTTTGTATATGAAGGCTTCCTTGCTGTGCTGAAAGGTGAGGCACTTCCAGTCCGTTCTGCTAATGGCCCAAGCATGGATGACATGATCAATGCCGAACACCATATGAACGTACAAGGGCATATGAATACGGAAGATATCTTGTATGGTTACTGCACGGAATTCATGGTCCGATTGGAAAGTGAAAAACTTGCCAATAAATCGTTTGATGAAGAAAAATTCCGAAATGATTTAAGTGAATACGGAGATTCCTTATTAGTCATCTCTGATGATGAAGTTGTCAAAGTACATATTCACTCTGAACAGCCTGGCACGTGCCTGAATTATGGACAGCAATACGGTAGTTTAATCAAACTGAAAATCGATAATATGCGTGAACAGCATACTGCGATAGTAGGTGAATCGAACACATCGCTTCAAACGAAGCCGTCAACCAAAGAGAAGTACGGTGTAGTGTCCGTAGCTATGGGTGCTGGCATAAGCGAGTTATTCAAAAGCATCGGCGCTAAGTCCGTCATCGAAGGCGGGCAAACGATGAATCCTAGCACGGAAGATATTGTTAAAGCGGTTGAAGAGGCATATGCAGATCATGTCATCATCTTGCCTAACAATAAAAATATCATCATGGCGGCCAATCAAGCTGCAGATGTACTTGGTGATCATGTGACTGTTATACCAACGAAAACGGTACCACAGGGAATGGCAGCATTGTTGGCTTTCAACCCTTCACTAGATGCTGAAGAGAATAAAAAAGCGATGATTGAAGCTCTTTCGCATGTGAAAACGGGCCAGATTACTTATGCTGTGCGGGATACCAGCATTGACGGCCTTGCAATTGAGACCGGTGACTTCATGGGAATCGCTGAAGGAACCATCAAAGTCAAGGATAAAGACATGACTCAAGCGGCAAAAGACCTTCTCTCCGATATGATTGACGAAGATTCCGAAATCCTTACCATTTTATATGGAGAGGATGCAACGGCAGAAGATGTCGAAGGTCTTGTTGCGTTTTGTAATGAGAATTTCGAAGACGTTGAAGTTGAAGTCCATAATGGGAAACAACCTTTATATTCTTTCATTTTTTCAATTGAATAAAAAGAGTATCATAAGATAAGTGAGACTTCATCGACTCTTTGTTTGAAGGACCTGAAAAAAATAAAAGGCAATAAACTGCATAAGTCATTAGGCTATGCAGTTTTATTTTTGTGAAATGAAGGATTACGAACAGCATGAATGGAATTACAATAAATTTGGCGTTATTATTAAACTAACTCCCAGTGTTTCCCTTGGGTTCAGTTCTAAAAAAGGAGGAGCGATTCATGAAATATAGAAGTGTGTTCGATATAATTGGTCCTGTTATGATTGGTCCCTCTAGTTCCCATACAGCAGGGGCTGCAAGAATCGGTAGGGTTGCCAGGCATTTATTCGACCGGGAACCTGAATGGGCCCATATTTCTTTTTACGGATCGTTTGCTAAAACCTATAAAGGCCATGGAACGGATGTAGCCATTGTAGGAGGCTTACTTGATTTTGATACATTTGATGAGAGAATCAAAGAATCGCTGGAAATAGCCCGAAAAAAGAAAATGAAAATCACTTTTCGTGAAGAAGAAGCCGTGCCGGAACACCCCAATACAGCAAAAATAACGGTGGGGGATGATGATGGCGAACTGGAACTTGTCGGTATATCGATTGGCGGGGGGAAAATTGAAATTGTCGAACTGAATGGGTTTAAATTGAGGCTATCCGGCCACAATCCTGCCATACTCGTCGTTCATGATGATCGATTTGGTGCCATTGCCAATGTTTCAAACATTTTAGCCAAGCATCAAATCAATATTGGACAGATGGAAGTCTCCCGTAAAGAGAAAGGGAAGATGGCCTTGATGACCATTGAAGTGGATCATAACTTGGAGGATCAGGTCATCAACGAAATAACAGCGCTCCCCAATATCACTCAAGTAGCGAGGATTGTTGATTGATAGGGCAATCGTTTCCACTTAGGAAGGAGAAGGTATCATGTTTCGAAATGTAGCGGAATTAGTAGAATTGGCTGATTCAAAGCAGAAAAAAATATCTACACTGATGATAGAACAAGAAATAGAAGTAACGGGAAAAAGCCGTGAACAAATCATCCACCAGATGGGAGCCAATCTGGATGTGATGGAACAGGCAGTTGAAAAGGGACTCCAAGGTGTACGATCCGTTTCCGGGCTGACGGGCGGGGATGCAGTCCTTCTTCAGAATTACATTAAATCCGGAAATTCCTTATCCGGTGAGATGCTGTTGGATGCGGTCAGCAAAGCCGTGGCAACAAATGAAGTGAACGCAGCGATGGGAACGATTTGTGCGACGCCCACTGCCGGATCTGCGGGTGTTGTGCCTGGAACCCTGTTTGCTTTGCAAAATAAATTAAAACCGAATCGGGAGCAGAAAATTGAGTTCCTATTTACAGCAGGGGCATTTGGTTTTATTGTAGCGAATAATGCTTCGATTTCTGGAGCCGCAGGGGGATGTCAGGCAGAGGTCGGTTCTGCTTCGGGCATGGCAGCGGCAGCAATTGTTGAAATGGCAGGAGGGACACCGGCACAAAGTGCAGAAGCGATGGCAATAACCTTAAAGAACATGCTAGGTCTTGTATGTGATCCTGTTGCTGGGCTTGTGGAAGTGCCTTGTGTGAAGCGGAATGCCATGGGGGCAGCCAATGCTATGGTTGCCGCAGATATGGCGCTAGCGGGTATCACAAGCCGCATACCGTGTGATGAAGTGATTGATGCGATGTACAAAATCGGGCAAACGATGCCATCGGCTCTTAGAGAAACTGCACAAGGAGGATTAGCGGCTACACCGACTGGACGGGAGTTGGAAGCGAAAATCTTTGGCTTGCCGCTGAATAAGAAGTGAACTCCACTTTACAGGAACCCATAACAGCAGTAAAAGGCATTGGGGGCGAAACAGCGGCAGCTTTGGAGGAAATGGAGATCCATACCGTCGCGGATCTCCTTGAGCACCTTCCATATCGCTATGAAGATTATCGATTGAGGGATTTAGAAACGGTCGAGCATGATGAGAGGGTTACTGTAGAAGGAAAGGTTCATACGGTGCCCACGTTAGGATACTTTGGGAAGAAAAAATCCAGACTTACGATTAAATTATTGACTGGGAGATATTTAATAAATGTCATTTTTTTTAATCAGCCATATCTGAAGCCCAAGCTTGCAATAGGCGAAACTGTTACTGTAACTGGGAAATGGGATCGTCATCGCCAAACCATTACAGGCTCGGAATGCCACGTTGGTGATCATAGCAGGGAGAAAGAGTTCGAACCTGTGTATTCAGTAAAGGGCAGCATTACTGTTAAAGGGCTACGCCGCTTTATCTCCAATGCATTTTCTCAGTACGGAGCAATGATAGAAGAAAATCTGCCCCCGCAATTGTTGGCGACATACAAACTGATGCCGCGTAACGATGCTCTTCGTACCATGCATTTCCCTCTTACGGCTAATGATGTAAAAAAGGCTCGACGCCGTTTTGTATATGAAGAATTTTTATTGTTTCAACTTAAAATGCAGGCGCTTCGTAAAGTGCAGCGAGAACAGTCAAAAGGGATTGGTCAGGAGTTTGATGTGGGGCAAGTGGCGGCCTTCGTTGAGACTCTCCCCTTTCCATTGACGAACGCTCAGCGAAGGGTCGTCGAGGAAATATTGAACGACATGAAATCCCCCTATCGGATGAATCGCCTACTTCAAGGGGATGTCGGTTCAGGAAAAACGGTGGTTGCCGCCATATGCTTGAAGGCGACGATTACAGCAGGTTTTCAAGGTGCACTTATGGTCCCGACGGAAATCTTGGCTGAGCAGCATACACAATCCCTTAGGGCCATGTTGGAACCTAGTGGAGTAAAGGTCGCATTGTTGACTAGTTCGGTAAAAGGCAAAAAGCGCAAGGAACTATTGCAATTGCTAGAGTCCGGGGAGCTTGATCTTTTGATAGGAACACATGCATTGATACAGGATGAAGTGAATTTTCGGAACCTTGGTCTTGTCATAACGGATGAACAACATCGTTTCGGAGTGGAGCAGCGCCGGATCCTTCGTGAAAAAGGTGCAAATCCAGATGTTCTATTCATGACGGCAACACCGATTCCCCGAACGCTGGCAATTACAGTGTTTGGGGAAATGGACGTCTCAACGATAGACGAAATGCCGGCAGGGCGTAAAGCGATAGAAACCTATTGGGCGAAACACCAAATGCTCGATCGGATTTTAACTTTCGTCGAAAAGGAACTAAGGCGAGGGAGACAGGCTTACGTCATCTGTCCTTTGATTGAGGAGTCGGAGAAACTTGATTCATTACAAAATGTTCTTGATGTTCATGCAATGCTTACACAATACTTTACGAACATGTATAAAGTGGGGCTCATGCATGGACGTCTGCCTACGGATGAAAAAGACGAAGTGATGCAGCAGTTTAGTGCCAATGAAGCACAAATCCTTGTCTCCACAACGGTTGTTGAAGTTGGGGTGAATGTTCCTAATGCAACGGTAATGGTCATTTATGATGCGGAGCGATTTGGGCTTTCACAGTTGCATCAGTTACGGGGGAGAGTCGGAAGGGGGAGTGATCAGTCCTTTTGCATCCTCCTGGCTGACCCGAAAACGGAAGTCGGCAAAGAACGGATGAAAATCATGACCGAGACAAACGATGGTTTTGCTCTTTCCGAGAAAGATTTGGAACTTCGGGGCCCTGGTGATTTCTTCGGTAAAAAACAAAGCGGCCTTCCTGAGTTCAAAGTAGCCGACATGGTCCATGATTACAGGACCTTGGAAGTGGCAAGGGTGGATGCTTCAAAATTGATCGCCTCACAAAGCTTTTGGCATTCCCCGGAGTATGCACCGCTACGGAACTATTTAGAGGGTACGGGCGTATTTACGGGAGAAAAGCTGGACTGATCTGAATGAAAATCCATTAGCAGATTGCGAGAATTTCTTCAATATCTTGCAATCTGTTTTTAAAATATATATACTACTATTAGTACCTAGTCATAATACTACGGATGGTGACCTTCAGATGCGAAGAAGTAAGAAGGAACGCCAGCAATTATTAATCGAAACGATTAAACAGAATCCTTTTGTAACGGATGAGGAGCTGGCTGAAAAATATTCGGTGAGCGTCCAGACTATTAGGCTTGATCGTCTTGAATTATCGATACCGGAACTGCGTGAACGTATTAAAAGCGTGGCTGAGAAGAAATTCAGTGACGAAATTAGGGCTTTGCCTTTGGATGAAATCATCGGGGAAGTAATTGATCTTAATTTAGATGACAATGCTATTTCGATTTTGGATATAAATAAAGAGCATGTCTTTAAGCGGAATGGAATTGCAAGGGGGCATCATCTTTTTGCCCAAGCGAATTCATTGGCTGTAGCGGTCATTAATGACGAACTGGCATTAACTGCAAAAGCATCCATTTTATTTACTCGTTCTGTAAAGGAAAATGAAAGAGTGATAGCTAAAGCGAAGGTTAAAAACGTGGACCACACCAACGATCGTTCCGTGGTGGAAGTCAGAAGCTACGTTGGTAATGAACTGGTTTTTAAAGGCGAGTTCGAAATGTATCGCTCTTAACTTTCTAGTAAAGGATGAAAGAAAATGAAGATAACGATAGATGCAATGGGTGGCGATAATGCTCCCAAGGCACAGGTTTTAGGAGCGATGAAAGCTGTTGAGGCTTTTTCCGATGTGGAAATTACCTTGGTGGGCAATGAAGCGGAGATAAATCAATACTTAACGAAACATGGCCGAATAAAGGTTGTACATACTGATGAAAAAATATTAAGTACCGATGAACCGGTTCGTGCGGTTCGCCGCAAGAAAAGTGCCTCGATGGTATTAGCTGCACAGCAAGTGGCTGATGGAGAAGCAGATGCATGCATTTCTTCAGGCAATACTGGTGCGCTAATGGCTGCAGGCTTGTTTGTTGTTGGAAGGATAGAAGGCATTGAACGTCCGGCATTGGCTCCAACCCTTCCGACAATCGATGGTAAAGGTTTCGTATTTCTGGATGTAGGTGCGAACTCTGATGCGAAGCCGGAGCATCTGCTGCAATTCGCAATAATGGGATCTGTTTATGCACAAAAAGTGCGGGGAATTGAAAAGCCACGGGTCGGACTCCTGAATATCGGAACAGAAGAAAAAAAGGGGAATGAACTGACTAAGCAGGCTTTTACATTGCTACAGCAATCATCGGAGATATCCTTTATAGGTAATGTAGAGGCCAGGGACCTTCTAAATGGACCGGCAGATGTTGTCGTTACGGACGGCTTCACGGGAAATATGGTGTTGAAGACACTTGAAGGTACTGCTATGGGTGTATTTAAAATGGTGAAAACGGCCTTGATGAGCAACTTCAAGAGTAAGATGGCTGCAGCAATGGTCAAACCGGAACTAAAGGGCATTAAAATTAAAATGGATTATTCGGAGTATGGCGGTGCTGGCCTATTCGGTTTGAAGGCCCCTGTCATAAAGGCGCATGGTTCTTCAGATGCGAACGCGGTCTATAATGCGATACGCCAGACTCGCGATATGGTGGGGAATGACGTCATATCGACCATTGCAAAGACAATAGAAAAACAAAAATAAATCAAAGAGGCAGGGGAGTAACAGATGGGTAAAATTGCTTTTGTCTTTCCAGGACAGGGTTCACAGTCAATAGGAATGGGTCATGGCTTATTTCAGGAAAACGAGCGTGCTCAGCATATTTTTCGAAAAGCCGATGAAAAACTTGATTTTCAACTTTCCGAACTGATCTTTAATGGCACACAACAAGAATTAACGGTAACCTATAATGCACAGCCAGCTTTATTGACCACGAGCTATGCCTTTGTCAAGGAGTTAGAAGAAGCGGGAATCAAACCTGATTATACAGCAGGGCATAGTTTAGGTGAATATACGGCTTTAGTGGCATCAGGTGCAATTTCTTTTGAAGATGCCGTTTATACTGTGCGTAAGCGCGGTGAATTCATGGAAGCTGCGGTACCGAATGGTCAAGGTTCAATGGCTGCGATACTGGGAATGGACCGTGAAGCTCTATCTGAAGTGACTTCTGAAATAACAGCAACAGGGGAATCCGTTCAATTAGCCAATATTAATTGTCCAGGCCAAATCGTCATTTCTGGAACTTCAGAAGGGGTTAAACTCGCAAGTGCAAAAGCCAAGGAGAATGGGGCTAAACGGGCTCTTCCTCTTGAAGTGAGTGGACCGTTCCATTCGGAATTGATGAAACCAGCGGCAGAAAAGTTACAGGGTGTCCTTGATGAAGTAAGCTTCAAACAGGCACAAATTCCTGTCATTTCAAACGTAACGGCTAAGCCCATTACTGCACCTGCTGAAATAAAAGAAAAATTAATCGAACAGCTGTATTCACCGGTCCTATGGGAGGACAGTGTGAAAACCCTTCTTGAATTGGGAGTGGATACGTTCATCGAGGTAGGCCCTGGGAAAGTATTGGGTGGATTAATAAAGAAGATCGATCGTTCCGTTCAAATTCACTCGGTCTCCGATATAGAAACACTAACTAAAACAATTGAAACATTGAAGGGGGCAAAAGCATGATCCTCGAAGGTAAAAAAGCACTTGTAACAGGGGCGTCAAGAGGTATTGGCAGGGAAGTTGCATTAGAACTTGCCCGTCAAGGAGCAGACGTTGCCATCAACTATTCTGGCAGTGAAACGAAAGCGAATGAAGTGGTGGAAGAAATCAAGGCATTGGGTCGTAAAGCATTTGCCATCCAGTGCGATGTTGCAAATAGTGACTCGGTGACAAGCATGATCAAAGAGGTCATCGAACAGTTTGGCAGAGTGGATATTTTGGTTAATAATGCCGGTATCACACGAGATAACCTATTGATGCGAATGAAAGAAGAGGAATGGGATTCAGTGATCAATACGAATCTTAAAGGAGTTTTCCTTTGCACAAAAGCGGTCACAAGACAAATGATGAAGCAGCGTAGCGGCAGGATCATCAATATGGCATCGATCGTCGGCGTCAGCGGAAATGCAGGTCAGGCAAATTATGTTGCGGCCAAGGCTGGTGTAATCGGGCTGACCAAAACTACAGCAAAGGAACTTGCTTCAAGAGGGATTACGGTAAATGCGATTGCTCCTGGTTTCATCTCGACGGATATGACTGGGGAATTGCCTGAAGATGTCCAAAAAGCCATGTTGGACCAAATTCCGCTTGCACGGTTCGGTGACCCAAAAGATATCGCTGCAGTGGCGTCTTTCCTCGCTTCTGAGGCAAGCAAATATATGACTGGACAAACTCTTCATGTAGATGGCGGCATGGTCATGTAAGTTTTCTTTGATTTTTTCCGAAATTAATTTATAATGTTTTGAGGGGAGGTGAACACATTGGCAGATGTATTAGAAAGAGTAACGAAAATCGTTGTAGATCGTTTGAACGTAGAAGAATCAGAGGTTAAACTTGAAGCTTCTTTCAAAGAAGATCTTGGTGCCGATTCCCTAGATGTAGTTGAACTAGTCATGGAATTCGAAGACGAGTTTGATATGGAAATTTCGGACGATGACGCTGAAAAAATCGCCACAGTAGGTGATGCTGTGAATTACATACAAAGCACTATGTAATGTATTGTCGTTTGACTAAAAGCTCCGTTTTTTAACGGGGCTTTCTCTTATTCTTAAAGAAGGTTTGATGCAGCGGCAGATATAAGGGAATGAGCATGCCCCAGGTAGCCCCGCCTGCATTGCAGTGGTCTTTTTCCGTTAGTTTTCTTTAAGCGGATTATAATGTATGATGTACATAGGAAAGCTTGACAGGAATTCCTGCCAGGTTTCTTTTTAATATATTGGAAAAATATGCTTTTTGAACCGTTGTGGAGGGTTTTGTGTGATGCGTAGGAACGGAAATAATCGTAAACCATCAATCAAGGATAATAAATTTAAACAGTTGCAGGAAAGTCTGGGTTTTCATTTTCAGGATGAAAATTTATTGAAACAAGCTTTTACACATTCATCGTATGTGAATGAGCATCGCCGTAAGCCTTATGAAGATAATGAAAGGCTTGAATTCTTGGGAGACGCTGTGCTTGAACTGACCATCTCTAAATACTTGTATCAAAAATATCCGATGATGAGCGAAGGTGAACTTACCAAATTAAGGGCAGCCATTGTGTGCGAGCCTTCACTTGTCGCTTTTGCCAATAGCCTTTCTTTCGGGGAATATGTTTTACTCGGAAAAGGGGAAGAAATGACAGGTGGACGAGAACGCCCTGCCATGCTTGCGGATGTATTCGAAGCCTATATTGGGGCTTTGTACCTTGACCAAGGATTAGAGCCAGTTGTGCAGTTTTTGAAGCATGTTGTATTTCCGAAGATAGACGAGGGTGCTTTTTCTCATGTGATGGATTATAAGAGCCAGCTTCAAGAGCTGATTCAGCGTGATGCCATCGGTGTCCTGCAATATAAGATCTTGCAGGAAAAGGGACCAGCCCATAACCGGGAGTTTGTTTCGACCGTTTCTCTGAATGGGGAAGAACTGGGCTCTGGTTTAGGAAAGTCAAAAAAAGAAGCGGAGCAGCATGCTGCCGAGCATGCATTGATCGTTTTAAAAGAAAAAAAATCAACAAGATAGTTGAACAGTAGAGGAGGAAAGGTCATGTTCCTCAAACGCTTGGACGTTGTAGGATTTAAATCTTTCGCAGAGAAAATTTCGATTGATTTTGTACCTGGAGTCACGGCAGTGGTTGGACCAAACGGAAGCGGCAAAAGTAATGTGACCGATGCAGTCCGATGGGTACTTGGAGAGCAGTCTGCGAAATCGCTGCGTGGAGCAAAAATGGAAGATATCATCTTTTCGGGAAGTGACACGAGGAAAGCGTTGAATTTTGCAGAAGTTTCATTGACCCTTGATAACGAGACGAATTCCCTGCCGATTGATTTTCATGAAGTCAGTGTGACTAGACGGGTATACCGATCGGGAGAAAGTGAATTTTTCATTAATAATCAAGGCTGCCGACTGAAGGACATCATAGATCTTTTCATGGATTCTGGTCTTGGGCGTGAAGCATTTTCCATAATCAGCCAAGGGAAAGTGGAAGAAATCCTAAGCAGTAAGGCAGAAGAAAGACGAGTGATCTTTGAAGAGGCAGCAGGTGTCCTGAAATATAAAACAAGAAAACGAAAAGCGGAATCGAAGCTGACGGAAACGCAGGATAACTTAAACCGTGTCCATGATATCCTCCATGAATTGGAAGGGCAAGTGGAACCGCTGAAAATTCAGTCTTCCCTCGCCAAGGAATTTTTGGAGAAGAAAGAAGAGCTTGAGCAAATAGAAGTAGCTTTAACCGTTTTTGAAATAGAAGAACTTTATGAAAAATGGGAAAACCTATCCCAGGAACTTGAAAAACATAATGAAATGGAACAGCAAATGGCAGGGCAGCTTCATGACAGGGAAGCGCATCTCAAAAAGCTTCGGGATAGTCTTGCAACTCTTGAGACATCGATCAATGAACTTCAGGAAATTCTCCTGAATGCCAGTGAAGAACTTGAAAAGCTTGAAGGCCGTAAAGAAGTTTTGAAAGAGCGGAAAAAAAATGCCGCCCAAAACAAGTCACAGCTTGAAAAAGCGATTGTGGAAGGTGAGGCTGCTGTCGAGCGCTTGTCCCTGCAAAAGGAACGAGAAACGGAACTCCTGAATGCTCTGAACTCGGAAGTGAAAGGGATACAGGAAACCTTAAATGAAAAACAAAAAAGCTTAGGCCTATTCAATAGTGATATCGAAGCGATGATTGAAGTGAAAAAGAGTGACTATATCGAGTGGTTGAACAAGCAGGCATCGGCTAAAAATGAAAAACAGTACCTGCTTCAGCAGCTAAAACAGCAGGAACATAAAAATGCTAAACTTGATATGGAAAATGAAAAGTTCTTAACCGAGCGAATGGGTATCACTGCTAAAAAATTGGAATATTCAAAGCTAATGGAAAATGTGACCAAGCAGCTTGAAGAGCATGTCTCTTATTTCCGGAATCAGCAGAACAAATTGAATGCGGCAAAGGATACGTATCAAAAACAGGAAACCACCCTTTATAAGGCCTATCAATTCCTTCAACAGGCAAAATCACGTAAGGAACTTCTTGAAGAAATGGAAGAGGATTATGCAGGCTTTTTTCAGGGAGTTAAAGAAGTTTTAAAAGCGAAAGAAACCCTTCAAGGCATAGAAGGGGCAGTTGCGGAATTGATAAAGGTTCCAAAGGAATATGAAACGGCCATCGAAACGGCTCTGGGCGGAGCGATGCAGCATGTGGTCGTTGAACGCGAAGAGCATGCACGAGAGGCCATTTCCTTCTTGAAGAAACATAAGTATGGACGTGCGACGTTCTTGCCTTTATCAGTCATTAAGGCAAGAGAGATTTCAGTAAGCCAATTATCGATGCTAAAGAGCCACTCAGCTTTTGTGGGGACGGGCTCCTCATTGATCCAATATGATGACAGGCATGCAGCAATTGCGGAAAACCTGTTAGGGACTGTCATAATCACGACAGATCTAAAGGGTGCAAATGACTTGGCGAAAATGATGCAGCACCGTTTCCGCTTCGTAACCCTCGAAGGGGATATCGTCAATCCAGGTGGTTCAATGACTGGTGGCGCGTTAAAGCAAAAAACGACCTCCCTGCTTTCGAGGAAAACGGAATTGGAAGAGCTCCATCAAAAACTAGCCGCCATGGAAGCGAAAACGAATCAGCTAGAAAAGCAGGTCAAACAGCTCAAAGTGGATGTGGGTGTTCAAGAGCAAACGCTTGAACAAACCAGAAAAACAGGGGAGAGCCTTCGATTGCAAGAACAAACCCTGAAGGGCGAACTTCGTGAAGTGGAGCTACAGGAAAGAAATGTGAATGAACGGCTGCATCTTTATGATTTGGATAAAAATTCATATTTAGAAGAACAACAGCAAAAAACGGCAAGACTTAAAGAGCTGGAAGAACTTTTGGAATCATGTAAAATGGAAATTGAAGGGCTTGACCGGCTAATTTCCGACATGACGGAACAAAAGCAATCCCAACAATCCTCAAAAGAGAGCCTTGCCGAAGAAACGAATGAACTGAGGGTAACACTGGCCTCTAAGCGTGGGCAGCTACAAAACCAAAAAGAGAAGATGGAACGCATTGATTCGGATCTTTCAAAGGAAACTAGCAGGCTTGACGAAAACAAAGATGATTTGGGGCTCCTGACCAATGAAATGACAGACAGTTCAAGCGGGGAAGAATCCCTGGAAGATATGGCACAGCAGAAATTGCTCGATAAAAATGGGGCAATTGAAGGAATCACTATAAAAAAACAGGAAAAAAACGAGCTTCTAACACAAGTTGAAACACTTGAACTGGCCTTGAAAGAAGAAAACCGCCTTTATAGGGGCATTGTTGAAGTGATGAAGGACGAAGAAGTAAAATTAACCCGTCTGGATGTGGAATTGGAAAATCGTCTCGACCACTTGAGAGAAGAATATACGCTTTCCTTTGAAGGTGCAAAAGAACAGTATCCATTGATGATGCCTGCAGAAGAAGCCCAAAAAAAAGTGAAGCTCATCAAGCTTGCAATAGAGGAATTAGGGACGGTAAATTTAGGTGCGATTGATGAATATGCACGTGTAGCTGAACGCTATGAATTCCTCCTTAGTCAAAAGGAAGACCTTCAACAGGCGAAAGATACATTATTCCAAGTCATCGATGAAATGGATGATGAAATGAAGCGGCGCTTTGCAGATACCTTTTATTCGATCCGTGAAGAATTCGAACAAGTCTTCAAAGCATTATTTGGCGGAGGGAGAGCTGAGCTTAAACTGACGAATCCGGATGATTTACTAAATACAGGGGTAGATATCATTGCACAGCCGCCTGGGAAAAAACTGCAGAATTTGAGCCTTTTATCCGGAGGAGAACGGGCACTGACGGCCATAGCCCTTTTATTCTCCATTCTGAAAGTGCGGCCGGTGCCTTTCTGTATTCTTGATGAAGTCGAGGCAGCCCTTGATGAGGCGAATGTAGTCCGGTTCAGCCAATTTTTAAGGAAGTTCAGCAGGGAAACACAGTTTATCGTGATTACTCACCGTAAAGGCACGATGGAAGAGGCTGATGTACTATATGGCATTACGATGCAGGAGTCAGGCGTTTCCAAACTTGTTTCCGTCCGGATGGAAGAATCAGAAAACTTTATTGAAGTTTAAATTCATTATTAGAGGAAGTGGGACAATGAGTTTTTTCAAAAAGCTAAAAGAGAAATTTACGAACCAGGAAGAAAAAGAAAAAGAAGTTGAAGCAGAAGTATCCATAGGTGAAAAATTCAAGCAAGGTTTGACAAAGACAAGGAATTCCTTTACTGGAAGGGTTAATGAACTTGTTGCCCGTTATCGGAAAGTGGATGAGGACTTTTTTGAAGAACTTGAAGAAATCCTGATACAGGCTGATGTAGGCTTTGATACTGTGATGGAACTAATTGATCAATTAAAAATGGAAGTCAAGCTTCGCAATATCTCTGATACAAGGGAAGTGCAATCCGTCATTTCCGAAAAGCTTGTCGAAATCTACCAAGGTGATGAAGAAGGGACTCCGAGCCTGAATATACAAGAAGAAGGTTTGACGGTCATTTTGTTCGTAGGGGTTAATGGGGTAGGTAAAACGACGACAATCGGTAAACTTGCTCATAAATTCAAGGCAGAAGGCAAGTCTGTCGTATTGGCAGCCGGGGATACGTTCCGTGCAGGTGCAATTGAACAGCTCGAGGTATGGGGAGAACGTGTTGGTGTCAGTGTAATCAAGCAAGGAGAAGGCTCTGACCCTGCTGCGGTCATGTTCGATGCCATTCAGGCCGCCAAGGCTCGTAAAGCGGATATCCTGATTTGTGATACAGCTGGACGTTTACAAAATAAAGTGAATTTAATGAAGGAATTGGAAAAGGTGAAACGTGTAATTGAACGTGAAATACCTGGTGCGCCACATGAAGTGTTGCTTGCCCTTGATGCAACAACTGGACAAAATGCACTTATTCAGGCCAAGACATTCAAGGAAGCGACCAATGTTTCCGGTATTGTTTTAACAAAGCTTGATGGCACGGCAAAAGGTGGAATTGTTTTGGCAATTCGCAATGAACTGGCCATTCCCGTTAAATTTGTCGGGCTTGGTGAAAAAATGGACGATCTGCAGGAATTCGATGCAGAGAAATATGTTTATGGCCTGTTTGCTGATATCATCGATAAAGAAGAGGTTTAAGCAAAAAATGTCCGGAAGAGATTTTTCTCTTCTGGATTTTTGCCATTTTTTAATGAGGCACCAACATTGTTACAGAATTCACTGTGAACTTCTAGAAGCAAGAAAACGAAAAAAATAATGCTTTGCAAACAAGTGGTAAGGAGTTTGACTTGACATCAAATAAACAAGGCTTTACAATATAAACTTGTAAAGGGTTTTCACTTAACAGCAGGGAGGCTTGCTAAGATGCTTGAAAAGACAACGCGGATTAATTATTTGTATGACTTTTACCAATCGTTGTTAACAGAGAAGCAGCAGAGCTACATGTCCCTCTACTATCTGGATGATTACTCTCTTGGCGAGATTGCCGATGAATACGAAGTAAGTAGGCAGGCAGTCTATGATAATATAAAAAGAACAGAAGCGATGCTTGAGGAATATGAAGCGAAGCTATTGTTATTTCAAAAATTTCAAGAGCGTAACCAGTGGATTGCGAATATGAAGGGACTCATAGAAAAGGATTCCTTTTCAAAAGAGAAGCTGCTAGACGCAATCACAACGCTTGAGAAGTTGGATTAGGAGGCGGCAATATGGCATTTGAAGGATTGGCCGACCGACTGCAGAGCACGATGCAAAAGATCCGTGGAAAAGGTAAGGTCAACGAAGCGGACGTTAAAGAAATGATGCGTGAAGTTCGATTGGCCCTGCTTGAAGCGGATGTTAACTTTAAAGTCGTGAAGGATTTTGTAAAACGTGTTAGTGAACGTTCGGTAGGTCAGGAAGTGCTGAAAAGCTTAACCCCCGGTCAACAGGTAATTAAAGTAGTTAAGGAAGAATTGACGGAGCTGATGGGCGGCGAACAAAGCAAGATTGCCGTTGCCTCGAAACCACCGACCGTCATTATGATGGTAGGGCTTCAAGGTGCTGGTAAAACGACGACCACCGGAAAGCTTGCCAATCTTCTTAGAAAAAAATACAACCGCAAGCCATTGCTCGTTGCGGCTGATATTTACCGTCCGGCGGCGATTAAGCAGCTTGAAACACTTGGCAAACAATTAAGCATGCCTGTTTTCTCCCTTGGGGACCAGGTCAGCCCTGTTGAAATTGCCAAACAGGCGATTGAAAAGGCTAAGGAAGAACATCATGATTATGTGTTGATTGATACCGCAGGCCGCCTTCATGTTGATGAAAACTTGATGGGTGAACTGAAGGATATCAAAGAATTGACAAAACCCGATGAAATCTTCCTGGTTGTCGATGCGATGACAGGTCAGGATGCGGTCAATGTGGCCCAAAGCTTTAATGAACAGTTAGGCCTGACTGGAGTCGTACTTACGAAACTTGATGGGGATACACGTGGTGGTGCGGCACTTTCGATTCGTTCAGTCACCAACACGCCGATAAAATTCGTCGGTATGGGAGAAAAATTGGATGCACTTGAAGCATTCCATCCAGAACGGATGGCGTCAAGGATCCTCGGCATGGGTGATGTATTGACCCTTATCGAAAAAGCACAGGCCAATGTAGATGAAGAAAAAGCGAAAGAATTAGAGAAAAAGATGCGTACAGCCACTTTTACCTTTGATGATTTCCTTGATCAGCTTGGTCAGGTGCGGAATATGGGTCCGCTTGATGATATTCTGAAAATGATTCCTGGTGCGAACAAAATGAAAGGGATGGATAACCTTCAGATCGATGAGAAACAGATCGGTCATGTCGAAGCTATCATCCGTTCAATGACGACGCAGGAAAAGGAACATCCAGAAACCATGAATGCATCCCGTAAGAAACGGATTGCCAAAGGAAGCGGCAGATCGATTCAAGAAGTGAACCGCCTATTGAAGCAATTCGAAGAAATGAAAAAGATGATGAAACAGGTTACGAACATGCAAAAAGGGAAGAAAAAGGGATTCAAATTCCCGTTCATGTAAGGTTTATTTTAGGTTGAAACTAAGGAGAAATACGGGTTAAAGCCATGTGTTTCAACACTTTTTTCACCTGTTAAGAAAAAAACCTTTACAAACATACAAGACATTTGATATTATACTATCTTGTGTGAAACTATTCGGAGGTGCTTATTTAAAATGGCAGTAAAAATTCGCTTAAAACGTATGGGAGCTAAAAAATCTCCTTTCTATCGTATTGTAGTTGCAGATTCTCGTTCACCACGTGACGGACGTTACATTGAAGTGGTAGGAACTTATAACCCGGTGACTCAACCAGCTAAAGTTGAAATCAACGAAGAGCTTGCTCTTAAATGGTTACAAGATGGAGCTAAACCATCTGATACAGTTCGTAACTTATTCTCAACACAAGGCATCATGGAAAAATTCCATGTTGCAAAAAACAGCAAGTAATCGACGTTAGTTGATGAAAGCACTAATTGAAACGATTGTTTCAGCACTTGTGGATTATCCGGCGGAGGTCATCGTGACCTCCAAGGAAGAGTCCGACCGGATTGTTTATATCCTCTCCGTTCATAAAGAGGACATGGGCAAGGTCATCGGTAAACAAGGGCGTGTTGCTAAGGCGATTCGGACTGTGGTATATGCAGCAGGATCTTCACAGCAGAAGAAAATCTATTTGGAGATTTCCGAATAAGGAGGGCTAATACCCCTCCTTTTTTTGTACTTCAAGAAAGTGAAATTCCGACTTTGATCCTATTTGGATCTGACCCGGAGTTTAAACTTTACGCCTTTTTAAGACGCATCTTTTATCGATTTACGTTATACTTAAGAGAATGACCCCCTTTTTCAAAAAGATTACCCTATCATACATATTTTTTGAAGGAAATAAGAAATCATAGATAATAGGAGGTGCTGGAATGAAAATTCTCCAAAATGTAATCGTTAACCAAGTATTAACGGAATCCAGCAAGAATCAGCTCCTCGAGAAGTACAAGTCAAAACGCCTTCAGCTTCAAAAAGAGAGTGAACAGCTTCGCTTTGAACTGAAAAAGCTTGAAAAAACAAGAAATCTCCAGCCTGCTAGTCTCCGTGCTCATTTCGAAAAAGAAATAAACCAGAGGCAAGAAAAAATTAAACTGCTTGAATTTCAAATGGAGCAGTTGGAGATCCTTCCCACCGGAAGCGAATTGAAGGAACGGGAAGTTCAAAGTATCATTGATGTGGAAATTGGGGCAGATTGGGACGATATTATGGCAACGAAGACTATTGTCATTAAAGATGGAATCGTCTCGGAAATTCGTTAGAGGTGAAAGAATGGAAAAATGGTTTAATGTAGGTAAAATTGTCAACACACATGGTCTTTTAGGAGAAGTGCGTGTCATTTCTTCAACAGACTTTCCGGAAAAACGATTCAAAGTGGGAAATACACTGCATTTGTTTAGGGACACTGATAAAAAGCCTTTGCCGCTTATCATCAGGTCACATCGTACCCATAAAAACTTTAACCTATTGACGTTCGAGAACTATTATAACGTCGGACAGGTCGAGGCTTTTAGAAACGGGGTACTAAAAGTGAAGGAAGCGCAGCTTGGTAAATTGGACGAAGGTGAGTTCTACTTCCATGAAATCATCGGCTGTTCTGTATTTACGGATGAAGGTTTGGAAGTTGGGGAAATCATTGAGGTTCTTACGCCTGGTGCCAATGATGTTTGGGTCATTAAGAAAGCTGGCAGTAAGGATATTCTGATCCCGTATATTGAACAAATTGTAAAAGAAGTAGATATTTCCGCTAAAAAGGTCATCATTACACCGATGGAAGGACTTTTAGACTGATGAAAATCGATGTGCTTTCGCTTTTTCCAGAAATGTTCGAAGGGGTATTTGGCTCGTCCATCTTAAAAAAGGCTGCGGAAAAGCAGGCTGTCAGCTATAAGGTGACCAATTTTCGAGACTATGCAGATAATAAGCACTCGACGGTAGACGATTATCCGTATGGCGGAGGTGCCGGAATGGTATTGAAGGCACAACCGATTTTTGATGCTGTAGAAGCTCTAAAAGGCCAAGCTGAGCTAACCCCAAGGGTAGTCCTGCTTTGTCCTCAGGGAGAGCGTTACACGCAGAAAAAAGCTGAAGAGTATGCAAATGAAGAACATCTCATTTTCATATGCGGACATTATGAAGGATACGATGAGCGCATCCGGGAGCATGTCGTCACGGATGAAATATCGATTGGTGACTTTATTCTTACAGGCGGGGAATTGGGCGCAATGGTCATTATTGACAGCGTAGTTCGCTTGCTTCCCGGCGTTCTAGGAAATGTTGACTCCCCGATTCTTGATTCCTATTCTTCTGGTTTGTTAGAGCATCCCCATTATACTAGACCTGCAGATTTTCGGGGGATGAAAGTTCCCGATCCGCTAATATCCGGAAATCATAAAAAAATCGATGAATGGCGGATGAAGGAATCTCTGCGCAGAACGTGGATGCGGCGTCCTGATTTGCTCGATAGTTATGAACTATCGGAACTTGAAAAAAAATTATTGTCCGAGATTAAAAAAGAAGACTGATGCCTATTGCATCGACGTTTATAGTATGATAGGATATACCTTGTGACTTGGGCAAAATGCTCAGTCTTATAACGATGTTCCGCTGCAAACAATAAGTATTTGCAAGAGCGTCCAGGAGGAGTTGAAATCGATGCAAAATCTTATTAACGAAATCACAAAAGAACAACTTCGCTCAGATCTTCCATCATTCAGACCTGGTGACACAGTACGTGTACACGTAAAGGTTATTGAAGGAACTCGCGAACGTATCCAGTTGTTTGAAGGCGTTGTAATCAAACGTCGTGGCGGCGGAGTTAGTGAAACTTTCACAGTGCGTAAGATCTCTTACGGCGTTGGAGTAGAACGTGCTTTCCCTGTTCACACACCAAAAATTGCGAAACTAGAAGTTATCCGTCACGGTAAAGTACGTCGTGCGAAACTTTATTACCTACGCGAACTTCGTGGTAAAAAAGCACGTATTAAAGAAATTCGTCGTTAATTCTTCGAATATCTTCATGCGGGTTTACCATGATCCACATAAGGTGAATAACCAAACAGTATCAAAAAGGGAGCTTGTTTTTCAGGCTCCCTTTTTGCACTGCAAGAAACCATTAATGTACATATACGGTGAAAACTATATAGAATCCCGCTCGCTATAGCGTCCGCAACATGTTAAAATAATTGTTGATATGCTTTCTAAAAGGGTGGGTAAGGATGGCGAAAAAGAAAAATGAATTGTGGGAATGGACAAAGGCGGTCATAATCGCGGTTATAGCTGCGACACTGATTCGTTATTTCCTCCTGGCTCCAATTGTTGTGGACGGTAATTCCATGATGCCGACATTAAAGAATACGGACCGCATGCTCGTTAATAAAATCTCCTATTCGATTGGTGAACCGAAAAGATTCGACATTATCGTTTTTGAAGCTCCAGAAGGCAAAGATTACATAAAGCGGGTCATCGGATTGCCAGGGGAAAAAGTGGAATATAAAGATGATACCCTGTACGTGAATGGAAAAGCTTATGATGAGCCATACTTGGATGAATATAAAAAACAATTGATAGATGGCGGGGCTTTGACGGAACCCTTTACATTAAGTGATGTCATAGAACAAGGAACGGTGCCTGAAGACCATCTATTTGTCTTAGGGGATAATCGTCGTGTTAGTAAGGATAGCCGCTATATTAGCGTTGGCGTCGTTCCTTACGATAAAGTGTTAGGAAAAACTAAATTAGTTTATTGGCCGATTGAAGACTTTCGATTGGCGGAATAGTAGGAAGGTGGATTCCATTGACAATACAGTGGTTCCCTGGCCATATGGCCAAAGCAAGACGGGAAGTAACAGAGAAATTAAAACTGATCGACATCATCTTTGAACTTGTGGATGCCCGGATTCCGGCATCTTCACGAAATCCGATGATCGATGAAATCATACAGCATAAACCGAGGGTTATCCTTTTGAATAAAGCTGATATGGCCGATCCGGTGAAAACGAATATGTGGCTTGAATATTATAAATCACAGGGGAAAACGGCGATTGCCATTAACTCGCAGGCAGGAAACGGTTTAAACCAGATTACAGCTGCTTCTAAAAAACTTTTAAAAGATAAGTATGACAGGATGGAATCAAGAGGAATAAAGCCAAGAGCCATCCGCGCCATGATAGTCGGGATTCCGAATGTAGGGAAATCAACTTTAATCAATCGACTTGCCAAAAAGAACATTGCCAAAACAGGGAATACACCTGGTGTCACGAAGGCGCAGCAATGGATAAAAGTTGGTAAGGAATTGGAACTGTTGGACACGCCGGGGATCCTCTGGCCTAAATTCGAGGATCAGGAAGTGGGCTTGAAGCTTGCATTGACGGGAGCGATCAAGGATACGATCTTAAACTTGCACGAGGTCTCTTTATACGGTCTGCGCTTTTTGGAAAAGGAATATCCGGATAGATTGAAATCCCGTTATAACCTGGATGCAATTCCTCAGGAAACGCTTGAACTATTCGATGCCGTCGGAAAGTTCAGGGGCTGTTTAGCATCTGGTGGCTTCATTGATTATGACAAAACCGCAGAGTTGGTCGTACGTGAAATCCGTTCAGAAAAGATGGGCCCTCTTACGTTTGAGGTCCCTAAGGATTATGAAGAGGATAATATCCCCGAATAACATTAAGTAGAGATTGCAAGACACTGACCTGATTTTTGAAGAAGGTCGGTGAAAAGGGTTGATACGGAGCTGGAGTTGGATGTCGAAAAGGTTTTTAACTTTTGATGTCTCTTTTCCGCTCCGTATTTTTGTTTGAACTGTAGAAAAGGAGCAAGACTGCCGATAATTAATATGATGGGTGATAAATGATGAAAACTGCAATGAGCATTAAGGAAATCTCCTCAAAGTTAAAGACTATAAGAGAGCCAGATGATTTATTTTTACAAGAATGCCGGGAAGACAGCCGAAAGGGAGTAACTGACTTAGTGAGCAAATGGCAAAGAGCCTATGAAAAAGAGCGACAGGTAAAGGATGCTTTCACGGAAATGACGGAGTTTGAACGGCAATTGCGCAAACAAGGGTTTTCCATTCTTGCAGGTATCGATGAAGTAGGAAGAGGGCCATTGGCAGGACCAGTTGTGACAAGTGCTGTCATCTTGCCGGAATCTTTTTATTTGCCAGGACTGAATGATTCTAAAAAGATTCCAGAGTCAAAAAGGGAACTGTTTTATGAGATGATTTTTAAGGAAGCACTTTCCATAGGAGTGGGTGTTGTACATAGCGAAGTAATTGATGAAATCAATATATATCAAGCTACGAAAAAGGCAATGGTGGCCGCAGTGAACGATCTGTCGGAACTTCCTGATCATTTGTTGATTGATGCGATGGAACTGGATGTGCCGATTCCGCAGCTTTCACTCATAAAGGGGGATGCAAGAAGCATTACCATCTCTGCGGCATCCATTATAGCGAAAGTGACTCGTGACAGGATGATGAAGGAATATGGTGAAGAATATCCGGAATATGGTTTCGGAAAGCACATGGGATATGGGACAAGCCAACATTTAGAAGCGCTCGAGAAGCACGGGCTTACACCTTGGCATAGAAGAAGTTTTGCACCAGTTAAGGAAATCGCTGCACGTACGAAGGACTAGGGAGGATGAGTGATGCAATCGACAAGCGGTCAACCCGTATCTTCACCAATTGAAATACAAGGAACTGCGAGTTTGAAAAACGGTCAAATCCTTTTCGGGAAAGTGAATAAGGTTTTTCCTAACCAAACGGCCGAGGTACAGATTGGCCATCAAAAAATGATTGCCGCTCTCGATATCCCGCTTCGGGCAGGAGAAAGGTATTGGTTTCAAATTCAACCACCAAATGAGGGGAAGGTCGTGTTAAAAGCTTTAGATTCCCCGAATTTGAACTGTTCCAGCATAGATGGCACAGCTGCACAATTGATCGCTCATCTCGGCATAACGCCCGAACCTGCGGCGGCAAAGCTTGCCGAATATCTCCTGAAAAACCGTCTCCCGATAACCAAGGAAACTTTTCAGTCCGCTTTGCAATGGCTGAAAACTGCTGATGCAGAAGTTGGTCTGCCTCTGATAAAAACAATGTTCATTCAGCAATTGCCGTTTGTAAAAGATGTATATGATGCATTATTTTCACATGCCAAAGGCGAACCTTTTCACAAATTGCTCAGCGGCCTCATGCAGCAACTGCAGGATGGGGGAGTGGTAACGAGGACGGCTTTCAAGCTTATGGAGGTATTGGACTCCTTGCATGTGGCTAAACAGAGCGAGCTTCAACAATTCGGTTTGCAAAAACTAGTGACCATTTGGCTGGATTCGGATTCAACACCTGAAATGAAATCCGGCGCATTTTCCCTGCTTAAAAAGACAGGTTTCGTCCCAAAGGGAATTACAGAATCTGTCTTTCTGGAGAAGTTAATTGATGGAGCTGAGGCGAGGTCCGGAATTCCTAAGAACTCAGCGATTGAAAAATTACACCAAGGATTGCATGTACTTTCCAAGGCAAAAAGCGGAGCATTTGGAAAAATTGATGAAATCGAAATTAATATAAATCGGATATTGAACGGCGTTGATCATAAAGCGACAAAAATGCCAGCTGATATCCAATCGTTTCAGAAAAAAAATTCTGCAGAAAAACTTTCCCCTCTTGCCTTTCATTTGCTTGAGAGTGCTTTTGCAGAAGCAACAGCCGGAAAAAAAGCAATAGGCGGAAATGTAGAAGTGAATGACCTTTTAGGCTATTTGAATATGGATAGAGAGCAGGTAGTTGAGTCGAAGGGTAAGGCGGCCAAACTACTGTTTCAGTCACTTAAACAGCTGTCTGAGGCCCAGTTCGTTAGGAATAATGAGGGGCTGGTCCTTGCCCAGGTATTTGAAGCTGAGTTTCAAACAATCGATTTTACTAATGGTCCATCTGTTGCACACCAACTAAAAGAGTGGACGAAGATCCTTGGTCTTCAGCTGGAACATGCACTTGTTAATCTTACTAGAGATGAAATGGAGTTCTCGAAGGATTTGGATACACTTAAACCGCTGCTGCTTAAATTGCTGAATGAGCAAACTCCGGCAGCCATTAAGGAGATCGCAGAACAAATCCTAAATCGGGTCACTGCCCAACAGATCCTTGCACAAGAAAATGGGCCGATTCAGAATTTGCTCCTTACACTTCCAATCAATCTTGGCTCTACACAAACGGACCTAACGTTACAATGGAGCGGAAGGAAAACAAAAGATGGCAAGATAGACCCGGAATACTGCCGCGTCCTATTTTATTTAGAATTAGAACGCCTTAAAGAGATTATCATCGATATGCAGGTACAAAATCGAATCATAAAGGTGACGGTCATTAATGGGCATGGAGCAGTCATTGAAGAGACAGCAAATCAATATCTTGAACTCCTGAGAGAGAATCTGGAAAAAATGGATTACAGATTGTCAGGTGTTTCATTTGTAAACATGCGAAGCGGAAAAGAGAGGGGCTACAGGTTGAAATCCGTTCCTTTTTCAGAATCTGGTTCATATAGTGGAGTGGATATTCGAATATGAAAAATGATAGGCGAAAAGAAGCGATTGCCTTAAAGTATGATCAAAAGACATCCAAAGCTCCCGTCATATTGGCGAAGGGGAAAGGTAAAACGGCTGAAAATATCCTGGAAAGGGCTATGAAGCTGGATATACCGGTCCAAAAGGATGAGTCGCTTGCTGCACTTTTAGGTCAATTGGATATAAATCAAACGATACCGGAAGAATTGTACGGAGCTGTTGCGGAGGTATTTGCATTCATTTATAAAGTCGACAAGGACATGAATCGGTAGGGGCCTGATTATGCACGTGATTTCACCAAAATGGATTCTTGTTGGTTTTTGTAGAAAATTAGGGAAATCGTTAATAAATTTTCATTATATTAAAAACATACTAAACCATCAGCAAAAGGACAAAGCCATGGCTTTGTCCTTTTGCTTTTCCTTTGAGTCAAAACAAGGATAAACGTAATTTCCCTGAGGTGTTTTCTGGATTAATATGGTGGAAAAGGGTGTATCAGGGTGTGTTTTCACTGGATTTATAAGAGAAAAGGCTTTTTAAAAGAATAGAATGATAGGAAAAATATAATTGATTTTCATCTAGAAAGAAACACAACGGCCAAGCAGTTTTTTTCCATTTAATACAAGAGTAAAAAAGTATATTATGATAATATTCACAAAATTATGTGAAAGAATATTATGCACCAAGGAGAATTTTGTTGTAATATGGTAGAGAAAACAGGCATTAAATTTAAAAGTTGGTTTTTAGTAGATAAGGAGGATGGGAAATGAATATCCATGAGTATCAGGGAAAAGAGATATTGCGACAATACGGGGTATCCGTTCCAAATGGCCGGGTTGCCTTTACTGTAGATGAAGCAGTGGAAGCAGCGAAGGAATTAGGTACGGAAGTTGTTGTCGTCAAAGCTCAAATTCATGCGGGCGGCCGCGGGAAAGCCGGCGGAGTTAAGGTAGCGAAAAATCTTGATGAAGCACGTACATATGCAAAAGAGATTCTTGGTAAGACGCTGGTGACCCATCAAACAGGACCGGCAGGCAAGGAAGTTAAGCGTTTACTTATTGAAGAAGGCTGCGACATTACGAAGGAATATTATATCGGGCTGGTCCTTGACCGTGCTACGAACAGTGTCGTATTGATGGCTTCTGAAGAAGGCGGAACGGAAATTGAGGAAGTGGCTGAAAAGACACCAGAGAAAATTTTCAAAGAAGTAATCGATCCGGTTGTCGGCCTGACTGGCTTCCAGGCACGTAGGATTGCATTCAATATCAATATTCCGACTTCACTTATAAATAAAGCTTCCAAACTGATGGTTAACTTATATACAGCTTTCGTTGAAAAAGATTGCTCAATCGCTGAAATCAACCCATTAGTGGTAACAGGCGATGGCAATGTAATGGCACTGGATGCTAAATTGAATTTCGATGATAATGCGATTTACCGCCATAAAGACATCGCGGAGTACCGTGATTTGGATGAAGAGGATGCGAAAGAGATTGAAGCATCAAAACATGGCCTTAGTTACATATCGCTTGACGGAAATATCGGATGTATGGTTAATGGTGCCGGACTTGCTATGGCAACGATGGACATCATTAAACATTATATGGGAGATCCGGCTAACTTCCTTGACGTTGGTGGCGGCGCTACTGAGGAAAAAGTAAAAGAGGCTTTCAAAATCATCCTATCCGATCAAAATGTTAAAGGCATCTTCGTTAATATCTTCGGGGGGATCATGAAATGTGACATCATCGCGACTGGCGTAGTAGCTGCTGCTAAAGAGCTTGGCCTGGATGTCCCTCTTGTTGTTCGTCTTGAAGGTACGAATGTGGACCTTGGTAAAAAGATACTTAAAGAGTCAGGTTTAAATATTACGGCTGCTGAATCTATGGCAGATGGAGCACAAAAAATAGTATCACTTGTAGGATAATAGGCAGGGGGGAACATAATGAGCGTTTATATTAATAAAGATACGAAAGTGATCGTTCAGGGAATCACTGGTTCAACAGCATTATTTCATACAAAACAAATGTTGGAATACGGCACGAAAATCGTTGGAGGAGTCACTCCGGGCAAAGGCGGAACAGAAGCGGAAGGGGTACCTGTATTCAATACAGTTTCCGAAGCTGTCACTGAAACCGGAGCGAATGCATCGGTTATCTACGTACCGGCTCCATTTGCTGCAGATGCGATTCTTGAAGCCGTTGACGCAGAACTAGATCTTGTTATTTGTATCACGGAACATATTCCTGTCCTGGATATGGTCAAGGTGAAGCGTTACATGGAAGGTAAAAAGACTCGCTTGATCGGACCGAACTGCCCGGGTGTCATTAGTCCGGAAGAATGTAAGATTGGTATCATGCCAGGATATATCCACAAAAAAGGCCATGTAGGTGTAGTTTCTCGTTCTGGAACTTTAACGTACGAAGCCGTTCACCAATTATCACAAGCAGGCATTGGGCAATCTACGGCTGTCGGTATCGGTGGGGATCCCGTTAACGGAACGGACTTCATTGATGTACTGAAAGCATTCAATGAAGATCCGGAAACACATGCGGTGATCATGATCGGGGAAATCGGCGGCACGGCAGAAGAAGAAGCGGCAATCTGGGTGAAAGAAAATATGACTAAGCCAGTTGTAGGTTTCATTGGTGGCCGTACAGCTCCAGCTGGTAAACGTATGGGACATGCTGGTGCCATAATTTCAGGAGGAAAAGGTACAGCTGACGAGAAAATCCGCGTTATGAACGAATGTGGAATTAAAGTTGCCGAGACTCCATCCGTAATGGGTGAAACATTGATCTCCGTCCTGAAGGAAAAAGAAATCTACGAACCTTGTAAAACGCATTGATTTAAGTTGGGCCGACCTGTTTTTTGGGTCGGCCTTTATTTCACTCCAAATTCCTCGGGAAACATTTCGATTACTTTGACCATCACAATCAACCTACCTTTAAAAATATCCGATTAGGGGTGCTTCCAATTGAATAAAACAGAAAAATTAATCCACCTTCATCATTGCCGCGGAGCAGGATGGAAAACAATCCAAATTATCATGTCAAATGACCCGTCCTTATCTTCCCTTTTCACTATGAATCACGAGGAATGGGTAAAAATCCTCCCTATCCCTTCAAATAAGCTTACCCTCTTTCTCAAAGATTTACATTCACTCAATACCATCGATAAACTTAAACGATACGAAGATTGCCAAATTCATTGCTTGACGATCTTCGATGATGATTATCCTTTTTTGCTGAAGCAAATATTCGATCCCCCATGGGTTCTTTATTTAAAAGGCGATAAGAAGCTTCTAACGAGGAGGAGCACGCTAGGTGTTGTTGGAACACGTAAGCCAACCTCGTATGGACTGGAGGCCTTAAAAACGATTCTATTACCACTTGTAAAGAAAAAATTCGTGATCATAAGTGGGGTGGCGGCTGGAATCGATGCAGAGGCACATAAAATCACTTTGGGGGAAGGCGGAGATACGATTGGGGTTTTAGGAGGAGGTCTTTTGCAAATATACCCAAAATCCAATATTTCCCTTGCAGGGGAAATCATCAATAAAGGGTTACTTTTATCTGAGACCCCACCGGAAAAGAGAGCGGAACCTTGGATGTTTCCGCTTAGGAATCGAATCATCAGTGGATTATCACTGGGAGTATTCGTGGTCGAGGCCAAAGAAAAAAGCGGTTCCCTTATTACGGCACAATCCGCTTTGGAACATGGCAGGGAGGTATTTGCGCTTCCTGGCAATGTAACGAGTCCAGAATCATTAGGGACCAATCAATTGATTCAAGATGGTGCCAAACTTGTTTTGAGTTCTAAGCAGATTGAGGAAGAATTTTGAACGATATAATATAGAAGATAGACGGAGAATTAAACGGAAAAATAGAAAAAAAAGGCGTTTTTTTTAAAGGAATGGTTGAAATTTTAGACAAAAAGGTTGAAAATATTGTAAAACTGTTATAAGTTTTGCAAATGGCACCTCTTGTCAAAATACTTATAAATAAATAAAATGACATGCTTTGAAAAGTAAAGAGGTGTTGACAAATGTTTTTTGAATGATTAATAATAGTGAAGATTTATATTACCTCTTTGAGGAGGATTTATTGGATGTCAGAATACTTAGTGATTGTGGAATCGCCCGCAAAGGCGAAAACAATAGAACGTTACTTGGGAAAAAAATACAAAGTAAAGGCTTCCATGGGGCATGTACGCGATTTGCCTAAAAGCCAAATGGGTGTCGATGTTGAACATGAATATGAACCTAAATATATAACTATCCGCGGCAAAGGCCCGGTTTTAAAAGAATTGAAAACTGCTGCAAAAAAAGCGAAAAAAATCTATCTCGCGGCTGACCCCGACAGAGAAGGGGAAGCCATTGCCTGGCATTTGGCTCACAGTCTCGATGTTGACATTAATTCTGATTGCCGCGTGGTATTCAACGAAATCACGAAAGAGGCTATCAAAGAATCATTTAAATCACCGAGGCCAATAAATATGAAATTGGTTGATGCGCAACAGGCAAGAAGGGTCTTGGATCGTTTGGTCGGATACAATATCAGCCCGCTTTTGTGGAAAAAAGTGAAAAAAGGCTTAAGTGCGGGACGGGTCCAATCGGTTGCTGTACGGATGATCATTGACCGGGAAAAAGAAATCAAAGATTTTATCCCGGAAGAGTATTGGACAATCAAGGCAGATTTTGTAAAAGGAAAAGAACAGTTTGAAGGTTCCTTTTTCAGCCTGGGCGGTGAGCGGAAAGAATTAAATACAGAAGAGGACGTCAAAAAAGTACTCGGTTCTTTAAATGGCGGCGAATTTACGATAGGGGCAGTGGCTAAAAAGGAAAGAAGGCGTAATCCAGCTGCACCTTTTACGACTTCTTCCCTGCAACAAGAAGCGGCTCGAAAATTGAATTTCCGTGCAAAGAAAACAATGATGCTTGCTCAGCAGCTTTATGAAGGAATCGAGCTTGGAAAGGAAGGGACAGTCGGGTTAATCACTTATATGAGAACCGATTCGACCCGGATTTCCGATGTTGCGAAACAGGAAGCCCATACCTTCATTGAAAATAGTTATGGTAAAGATTATGTTCAGGTTGAGCAGCGGAAAGAGAAAAAACAGACTAATGCCCAAGATGCCCATGAAGCGGTAAGACCAACGAGCACATTACGTGAACCGGGTGTAGTCAAGGAGTTCTTATCCAGAGATCAATTCCGTCTATATAAGTTGATTTGGGAGCGATTCGTTTCAAGTCAAATGTCTTCGGCGGTCATGGATACGATGAGCATCGACCTGCATAACGGAGATGTCATCTTCAGGGCCAATGGTTCAAAAATTAAATTTCCGGGCTTCATGAAGGTATATGTTGAGGGATCAGATGACTCAGTGGAAGAAAAGGAAAATGCTCTCCCTGATGTGAAAAAAGGAGATCAATTCTTTTCAAAAGATGTAGAGCCTAAGCAGCATTTCACACAGCCTCCACCCAGATATACAGAAGCACGTCTTGTCAAAACCCTAGAAGAACTGGGAATAGGCCGTCCTTCCACATATGCTCCTACCTTGGATACGATTCAAAAACGTGGTTATGTTACTTTGGATAATAAACGGTTCATCCCCACAGAGCTTGGTGAGATCGTTCTTGAATTGATACGTGAATTCTTCCCGGATATTCTTGATGCAGAGTTCACTGCCAAGATGGAACAGGAATTCGATAGCGTCGAAGAAGGAAGCATCGAATGGATTAAGGTCATCGATGAATTTTATAAAGAATTTGCTGTTCATTTGGCTAAAGCTGAAGTCGAAATGGAGAAAATTGAAATCAAAGATGAGCCTGCAGGTGAAGATTGTGTAGAATGCGGACATGAGATGGTCTTTAAGATGGGGCGTTATGGTAAGTTCATGGCATGCAGTAATTTCCCCGATTGCCGTAACACAAAACCAATCGTAAAAGAAATAGGTGTGAAATGCCCGAAATGTAAGGAAGGAAACATCATTGAAAGGAAAAGTAAAAAACGCCGTTTATTTTACGGGTGTGATACCTACCCTGGATGTGACTTCATTTCTTGGGATAAACCGCTACCGCGGAGTTGTCCAAAATGTGAAGGTACACTTGTTGAGAAAAAACTCAAAAAAGGAGTCCAGGTCCAGTGCATGGATTGTGACTTCAAAGAAACTCCTCAAGCATAGAAAAGTCTGTGAAATCGTTTACTTTCCCTTTGTACTTTTGAGAAACTCTAAATATAAATTGACTCGGCATTTGCCGAGTTTCTTTATGTTCAGCGAAGTATGATATCATGGTAACGTGTGGATTTACTTCTTTGAAGAAAATGGATAAAGCTTGAAACTTTTTTATTTAGGTAATGTGATGTAAAATTCAGTGGACAAGTGCATTATTTTAAAGATATAATTCCTCTTTGTGTCCATTATCCCTTTTGGTACAGATGAAATGCTGGATTTGTGGCATATGCTTGAAATTTTCGTAGCAGGAATGGGTATTTTGGGAATAAATACATAGATATCGTTAAAAATGAAACACTTATGAAAGCAATTTTAATGATAAATGCTCCTGTCTTATCATATCTATACATGGAGGTTCGAAAAATGAAAGAAACAAAAGTAAGTGTAATCGGTGCTGGTCTTGCTGGAAGTGAAGCGGCGTGGCAGTTAGCTAAAAGAGGAATCAAAGTCGATCTATACGAAATGCGCCCTGTAAAACAAACGCCAGCACATCATACCGATAAATTCGCTGAACTTGTTTGTTCCAATTCACTTCGGGCAAATACGTTAACAAATGCGGTTGGTGTATTAAAAGAAGAAATGCGTATATTGGATTCGGTCATCATGTCCGCGGCAGATGCTTGTGCTGTACCGGCTGGCGGTGCTTTAGCTGTCGATCGCCATGAATTTGCCGGTCTTGTGACGGAAAAGGTCAAAAATCATCCCAATGTAACGGTCATTAATGAAGAAGTGACGGAAATTCCGGAAGGCCCTACCGTCATTGCAACAGGACCACTTACAAGTCAGTCACTATCTGACAGCTTAAAGCAAATCATGGATGAAGAATACTTGTATTTCTATGATGCTGCCGCTCCAATTCTTGAAAAAGACAGCATCAACATGGATAAAGTATACTTAAAATCCCGCTACGATAAAGGGGAAGCAGCTTATTTGAACTGTCCGATGACGGAAGAGGAGTTTGACCGTTTTTATGAAGCATTGATTGCTGCCGAGACAGTCCCACTTAAAGAATTTGAAAAAGAAATCTTTTTTGAAGGTTGCATGCCGATTGAAGTAATGGCATCACGTGGGAAGAAAACGATGTTATTTGGTCCATTGAAGCCTGTCGGATTAGAAGATCCGAAAACAGGAAAGCGCCCTTTTGCAGTAGTTCAATTGCGCCAAGATGATGCGGCAGGAACACTCTACAACATTGTTGGTTTTCAGACACATTTGAAATGGGGGCCGCAAAAAGAAGTATTGCAGCTCATACCTGGATTGGAAAATGCGGAAATTGTCCGTTATGGAGTTATGCATCGCAACACTTTCATAAACTCACCTAATGTTCTGAAGCCTACGTACCAATTCAAAAATCGGGACGATTTATTCTTTGCAGGTCAGATGACTGGCGTCGAAGGTTATGTAGAATCGGCAGCATCAGGACTGGTTGCAGGTATCAATGCTGCAAGGATCGTCCAAGGATTGGAGCCTGCCATTTTTCCTGCTGAGACGACAATGGGCAGCATGGCAAGGTATATAACATCGACAAATGGAAAGAGCTTTCAGCCGATGAACGCCAACTTCGGATTGCTTCCAGACCTTGAAGTGAGAATCAAATCAAAAAAAGAACGGAACGAAACCCATGCTAAACGCGCTTTGGACACAATTCAGAACTTTGTGAAAAATTTGTAAAATATTTGCCTGCTGTTTTAAAGTATGATACTATTTATTAGCCTTTGCGAGGTGTTTCCATGATTAATCAAAAAAAGGCATTATCATCCTTCATCGAATATTTACAAATTGAAAAAAACAGTTCACATTACACCATTGAAAATTACAAACGTGATATTCACGAATTTTTCCTGTTCTTAAATGAACAGGGTATCATCGATCTCACGTCTGTTGAATATTTTGATGTCCGGTTGTTTTTAACGAATTTATATGAGAAAAAACTTTCTAAGCGCACTGTAGCAAGGAAAACTTCTTGCTTGCGGAGCTTTTATAAATTTTTATTACGTGAAGGTGATGTGAAGGATAATCCTTTTTCTCTTGTTTCTTTACCTAAAAAGGATCAAAGACTGCCACGTTTTCTATATGAGAAGGAAATGAAACAGTTGTTTTCTTCTTTAAATAAAGATTCACCGATAGGAATAAGGAACAATGCATTACTGGAATTACTGTATGCGACAGGCATTCGCGTAAGTGAATGTTGTGAGATTAAATTGCAGGATATCGATCTTTCCTTAGGTACAGTACTGGTTCATGGAAAAGGAAAAAAAGATCGCTACGTTCCGGTTGGTAGATATGCTCAAGAAGCGATAGATATATACATACGTACAGCCAGGATGGAAATGACTTCGTCTGACGCCAAAGCGAATGTTTATTTATTTGTTAATTTTCGTGGAGACCCTCTGACACCTAGGGGAGTTCGCTATATATTGAATGAATTGATTAAAAAGTCAGCCGCAGATGGAAGTCTTCATCCCCATATGCTAAGGCATTCCTTTGCTACACACCTATTGAATAATGGGGCGGACATTCGCACGGTTCAGGAATTGCTTGGTCATTCTAAAATTTCATCAACGCAAGTGTATACGCATGTTACAAAAGACCAATTAAAAAAAGTCTATAATGCAACACATCCGCGGCCTTAAATGTTGAAAGGGGACACTTTATGACAACGATATTTGCAGTGCATCATAAAGGTGAATGTGCCATGTCCGGTGATGGGCAGGTTACTTTAGGAAATTCAGTAGTGATGAAGCATACAGCAAGGAAAGTAAGAAAAATCTTTAAAGGTAATGTTCTTGCAGGTTTTGCAGGTTCTGTTGCAGATGCATTCACTTTATTTGAGATGTTCGAAGCTAAGCTTGAAGAGTATAATGGCAATCTTCAGCGTGCTGCCGTCGAAATGGCAAAGCAATGGAGAAGTGACAATGTACTGAGAAAGCTGGAAGCCATGCTGGTCGTGATGGATAAGAACCATTTACTGCTCGTTTCTGGTACCGGGGAAGTAATTGAGCCGGATGATGGGATTCTCGCCATAGGATCTGGAGGGAATTATGCACTGGCTGCCGGCAGGGCATTAATGAGGTTTTCAAGTGACCATTTATCGGCAAAGGAAATCGCTCAATCATCTTTACAAATTGCAGCGGAAATTTGTGTATTTACGAATACGAATATAATCGTGGAAGAGTTGTAAGGAGGAGCGCAAATGTCAAAAAAAGCTAATTTAACACCGAGGCAAATCGTTGAAAAACTGGATCAGTATATCGTTGGGCAGCGTGAAGCAAAACGGGCAGTGGCAGTGGCTCTTCGGAATCGCTACCGACGTTCCCTTCTCTCGGACCAACTTCGTGATGAAGTCGTTCCGAAGAACATATTAATGATTGGACCGACAGGCGTTGGGAAAACAGAAATAGCTCGGAGAATGGCTAAATTGGTAGGTGCTCCTTTTATAAAAGTTGAAGCAACGAAATTTACGGAAGTCGGATATGTCGGCCGGGATGTGGAGTCCATGGTTCGTGATTTGGTGGAGACTTCCGTTCGCCTCGTGAAGGAAGAAAAGATGGCGAGCGTAAAGGAACGGGCAGAAGAAAATGCAAATCGCCGTTTAATAGAGCTATTAGTGCCATCAACAAAAAAACAGAGTAATTTCAAGAATCCTCTTGAAGTCTTTTTTGGAGGCAATAACAATCAAGACGAACAGGATTCGGAAGATAATTCCGAAGATTTAAGTTTGCAGGAAAAAAGGAAAATCGTCGCCGAAAAGCTGGCTAATGGTGAGCTGGAAAGTGAAATGATTACGGTTGAAGTGGAAGAACAGGCTGCTTCGATGTTTGATATGCTCCAAGGTTCGGGAATGGAACAAATGGGGATGAACATGCAGGACGCTTTAGGAAGCCTGATGCCGAAAAAAAGCAAGAAGCGCAAATTGAAAGTAAGTGAAGCGAGAATCGTTTTAACAAATGAAGAAGCGGCAAAATTGATCGATATGGATGAAGTCACTTCTGATGCAGTATACGGAGCTGAGCAAAATGGGATCATTTTCATTGATGAAATCGACAAAATTGCCAGTAAGCAGTCCGGAAGTTCATCAGCGGATGTTTCAAGGGAAGGTGTCCAAAGGGATATCCTGCCAATCGTCGAAGGCTCGACAGTCGTGACTAAATATGGTTCAGTTAAAACGGATCATGTCTTATTCATTGCGGCAGGGGCCTTCCATATGGCTAAGCCCTCCGACCTTATCCCTGAATTACAAGGTAGATTCCCGATCCGTGTAGAGTTGAACAAACTGACAGTAGATGACTTTGTAAGGATTCTTCATGAACCGGATAATGCCTTGTTAAAACAATATGTTGCTTTGTTAGAAACAGAAGGTATAGAAATTGAATTTTCTGACGATGCTGTTCGTAAGATAGCTGAAGTGGCCTTCGAAGTGAATCAAAACACAGACAATATTGGTGCAAGAAGACTTCATACCATTTTAGAACGGCTGCTTGAAGACTTATCTTTTGAAGCACCGGAAATTACGATGGAGAAGATTACAATTACTCCCCAATATGTCGAAGGAAAGCTTGGTTCTATCGCCCGGAACAAAGATTTAAGCCAGTTTATCCTTTAATTAAGAAACAATGGCAATAATTTGCCTAGCATGAAAATAAAATTACGGAAATACAACTTCATAGTTATTGTGAACCATGGTATTTTTAGGAGGAACAAATCAAATGAACTTATTAGCAAAAACAAGAAAAATCAATGCAATGCTCCAAAAAGCGGCAGGTAAAGCAGTTAACTTTAAGGAAATGGCTGAAAGTTTAAGTGAAGTTATCGAAGCAAATGTATTCGTCGTCAGCCGCCGTGGGAAATTACTAGGCATAGCGGTAAGTCAGCAAATCGAAAATGAACGCATGTACAAAATGTTGGAAGATAAACAATTCCCTGAAGTGTACACAAAAAACCTATTTAATATTCCCGAAACATCTTCCAATCTTGATATCGAAAGCGAATACACTGCTTTCCCAGTTGAAAACAAAGAACTTTTCGCAACGGGATTAACAACTATCGTACCGATTATGGGTGGGGGAGAACGTTTAGGAACATTGGTTCTTGCTCGATTACAAGAAAAATTTCATGATGATGATTTAATTTTGGCTGAGTATGGCGCGACAGTGGTAGGTATGGAAATCCTTCGTGAAAAGTCAGAAGAGATTGAAGAAGAAGCTCGTAGTAAAGCTGTTGTTCAAATGGCAATTTCCTCGTTATCGTACAGCGAATTGGAAGCTATTGAGCACATTTTTGAAGAGCTTAAAGGTAATGAAGGACTGCTTGTAGCTTCAAAAATTGCAGACCGTGTAGGCATCACTCGATCCGTAATCGTCAATGCGCTTAGAAAGCTAGAGAGTGCAGGAGTAATTGAATCACGCTCTCTTGGAATGAAAGGTACTTATATAAAAGTATTGAACGATAAATTCCTACTTGAATTAGAAAAGCTTAAAAATAATTAACAAACAAAAAAGGCAGTCCTTTAAATAGGGCTGCCTTTTTTTTGTGTGCGTATATTGGGGTAAGTTGTCTAGGACTGAAAAGCTATGGTGGAGAGCGAAAGGAAGGAAGAAAAAAGAGGTAATTCGGAATAAAGATCTTAAATGGAAATGTGAATATATGCGTGGTTTTTTATGAAAAGGTAAATATATTATTATAACTTTTGAAATATGCAAACAGTGATAATAGAATGGGACGGCCTTTCTTTATGATAAGAGGAATTTGTCGAATGGATCGCCATTTTGAAAAAAATGTTTTTAACAAAAAAAGTACATGTACCATTTGTTTTTTAATAATCCTTTATTTTAAAGGGTGGAATCAGGTGAGTGGAAATAATCACTTGAAATTAATCGTTAAAATTAGTTCTAAAGTATCAGGTATATTGGTTCGTTTTTCGATATGCTAAATAAGCTAATGCAAGTAAAATTTGGTTAAAGTGTAGAATGCACTAATAAAATGTAATATAAGGTAATGTTAATCCTTGAATGATACTAAGAAAAACGTCAAATTTGAGCAAAATGTGACATTTTTCGACCATAATAGGTCTAAAGTCTTTGTGTTTTTATGGACATAGTTATTATGTTTCTTTAAAATAAACCATAAATGAATTGGGTTAATTTATTGATAAAGCAACTATTTACTAAATATTGAAAGGGGTGATCGATATGGAACTATTTTCAAATACTTTTCAATCACTAGAAAATGCTCTTAATTATTCTAATACAAAACAAAAAGTCATTTCACAGAACATAGCCAATTCGGATACGCCTAACTATAAAGCTAAAGAGGTCGACAAAACACAATCATTTAAAGCAGAGCTGGGATCTTCCCTAAAGTCATATCGGACCGATGAAAGACATTATACCTTCAAATCAGAAGAAGGTCATGCTTCTCCCATCGTATTTCAGAAAAATGTCCAATATAACAATAACGGAAATAGTGTGGACGTTGATAAGGAAATGACGGATCTTGCTGCAAATCAGATTTATTATAATGCAGTCTCTGATAGGCTTTCAGGAAAGTTTCAATCATTGGAGAATGTAATTAGAGGAGGTAAGTGATGGGAATCTTCCAAAGTATGAACATGACTGGATCTAGCTTGACCAGTCAAAGGTTAAGGATGGATGTAATCTCTGCGAATATGGCAAATGCCGATACGACCAGGGCGGAATATGACGCAGAGTTGAAAATATGGAAGCCATACACAAGAAAAGCGGTAGTGCTGCAAAGTAAGGAAGAAGGTTTTTCAAGCTTCTTAAACGCAGCATCCGGAAAAACTAGCGGGATAGGGAATGGAGTAAAGGTGACTGGAATAGTAAAGGACAGAACACCCTTCGAACTGGATTACAATCCGGAACACCCTGATTCCAATGAAGATGGTTATGTTGAAATGCCGAATGTCGACCCACTTAGGGAAATGGTCGATTTAATGAGTGTAACACGTTCATATGAAGCAAATGTAACAGTTTTAAATGCATCAAAGGGAATGATGATGAAAGCGTTGGAAATCGGAAAATAACAGTTTGAAAGGAGAGTGTTGATATGGAGGGGATTTCTCTTTCGGCAGTGAATAATGCAGGTAATGTGCTGAAAAAAGATCAGAATAATACTAATACACCATACGAATCACAGCGAAATTTTGCGTCCGTATTAAAAGAATCAATAAATAAAGTTAACGAAACACAAATGGCATCTGATGACCTTACGATCAAACTGGTTAATGGAGATGATGTTGAGCTGCATTCGGTGATGATAGCTTCGCAAAAAGCCAGCATTACCATGCAGGCTACATTAGAGGTTCGGAATAAGGTTGTAGAAGCCTACCAGGAAATGATGAGAATGAGTATATAGCATTCATTTTAAACCTCATTAATATAGAGAAAAAATGATCAGGGGGAAAACGAATCCCCCACTCATAAATTCATAGACTGACCGGGGGATTTAAATGAATGAAGTAATAGAGTTTAAAAATAAAGTGGCTGCTTACTGGATGAGCCGCAGTAAAAAACAAAAAATCATGATGATTGGATCAGCAGCATTGATTATCATCATCATTACGGCTGTTTCACTTTTAACCACGCGTACGACGCTGGTGCCCTTATATTCAAATTTAACTCCATCGGAGACAGGGAGCATCAAAGAAAATTTGGACAGTAAAGGGATTAAAAACGAAGTTTCTGAAAATGGTACGACCATAAAGGTTCCTGAAGAAAGCTTGGATTCACTTAAAGTGGAACTGGCAGCTGAAGGAGTTCCGGACTCGGGGAGTATCGACTATTCTTTTTTTAGTCAAAGTGCTGGTATCGGAATGACTGAAAATGAATTCAACGTCATAAAACTGGACTCGATGCAAACGGAATTGGCCAGTTTAATAAAAAAGATTGATGGAGTAGAAGATGCCAGCGTAATGATCACTCTTCCTGATAAAGGAGTTTTTGTCAGTGATACGACTGGGGAAGCGTCCGCATCCATTGTATTGAAGACGAAATCCGGTTATAAATTTGAAGAAAGTCAAATCAACTCCCTTTATCATCTGGTCTCAAAAAGTGTACCGAATCTTCCTACAGATAATATCGTCATTATGAATCAAGACTTTGAGTACTTTGACCTTGAAAATGAAAATTCATCTTTCGCGTCCGCATTTGCTACTCAAAATCAAATAAAAAAAGAAATAGAACGCGATATTCAAAGACAGGTACAAAATATGCTTGGAACGATAATGGGTAGAGACAAAGTTGTTGTTTCTGTCACGACAGACATTGATTTCACTCAAGAAAACCGAGAAGAGAATTTAGTCGAACCGGTCGATGAAGAAAATATGGCTGGAATCGAGATTTCTGCGCAAAGGATCAATGAATCGTATAGTGGGGACGCTGCAGGTGCAGGAGGCGTTCCGCAAAGTGAGGATTCCTCAGATTCATTGGGAACCCAATATGCTGAAGGCACAAACGGTTCCGGTGATTATGAAAAAGTGGATGAAACGATAAATAGTGAAGTGAACCGAATCAAGAAGGAAATAGTCGAAAGCCCGTATAAAGTTAAGGATTTAGGTATTCAGGTCATGGTCGAACCGCCCACCGCTGACGATCCGAATTCTTTAACTCAACAGAGTGTGGATGATATCACACAAATCCTTGGTACGATAATACGAACGACAATCGAGAAAAAAGCTGAAGGGGAAGAACTTACGGACGAGGAGCTTAATAATAAAATTGCAATTTCCGTTCAACCGTTTAACGGAAAAATGACGTTACCAATAGAGGAAACGAGTCCATTGTTACCAATATGGGCATACATCGTCGGTGGCGTGCTAATACTTGCCATTATCATTCTCTTAATCTTATTCTTCCGTTCCCGAAAGCAAGTTGAATTGGAAGAGGAATACGTGGTCGAAGAAGAGGAAGTCGCATTCGATCTTCCTGATTTAAACAAAGAGAAGGAAACGGAAGCATCTTTAAAAAGAAAACAACTTGAGAAACTTGCAAAAGAAAAGCCAGATGAATTTGCAAAATTATTAAGAAGCTGGATAGCAGAAGACTAGGAGGCTTTAGAAAGTGACCGATAGAAAAAAAAAGGCCAGATTGACTGGCAAACAAAAAGCTGCCATCCTCCTTATTTCCTTAGGGCCGGATGTTTCTGCATCCGTTTATAAGCATCTTTCTGAAGAGGAAATTGAGAGATTGACCCTTGAAATTTCTGCGGTGAGAAAAGTGGACTCCCATGATAAAGAAGAAATTCTGGAAGAATTCCATAATATTGCTTTAGCACAGGATTACATCTCTCAGGGCGGGATAGGATACGCAAAGCAGGTACTTGAAAAGGCACTAGGCTCTGATCAGGCAACTGCGATCATTAACCGGTTAACATCTTCCTTACAGGTTCGTCCATTCGATTTTGCACGAAAAGCGGATCCTGGACAAATCTTGAATTTCATCCAGAACGAGCATCCGCAAACTATTGCATTAATCTTATCCTATCTTGATCCTGCACAGGCTGGACAAATATTGTCTGAACTTCCGCAAGAAGTGCAGGCCGATATTGCAAGAAGGATTGCTTTGATGGATGGCACGTCGCCAGAAATCATCAATGAAGTGGAGCAAATACTCGAAAGGAAACTTTCTGCGACCGTGACCCAAGATTATACACAGACTGGTGGAGTAGAAGCGGTTGTAGATGTGTTGAATGGTGTTGATCGCTCGACGGAACGAACGATTTTGGAGGAACTCGAAATTCAAGATCCAGAGCTTGCCGAGGAAATCAAGAAACGCATGTTTGTTTTTGAGGATATCGTGACACTTGATGGCAGAGCGATTCAGCGCGTAGTCAGGGAATCTGATAACGAAGACCTTAAACTTTCTCTTAAGGTGGCAAGTGATGAAGTGAAGGAAATCGTTTTCCGAAACATGTCAAAACGTATGGTCGAAATGTTCCAGGAAGAAATGGAATATATGGGGCCTGTACGTTTGCGTGATGTAGAAGAAGCACAATCGAGAATCGTTGCTGTTATTCGCCGTTTGGAAGAAACTGGGGATATCGTGATTGCCCGCGACGGAGGGGATGATATCATTGTCTAGGATTATAAAATCCCAGCAAGCTCATCAGGAGAAAAGCAAAAAGATAGCGATAAAAGTTCCCACGTTTGACTTTCTTCAAAATGAAAATGCAGATGAGGGGATAAACCTTCAACATTTTCAATCTGATCAATTTCAGAGGGATGCTAAACAGGAAGCCGAAAGGTTATTACTGGATGCTAAACAAAAAGCCCAAGCGATAGCTGCTGAAATCCAGCAAGACCGAGAACATTGGGAGAATCAAGAAAAAGTGATGTTTATTGAACAAGCTCAAAAGGAAGGGTATCAGCAAGGAGTCGAAGATGGCTTCCAAAAGGGTTATAACGAGATTGCAGGGGATATAGCTTTTGCAAAAGAAGTGGTGGAGTCCTCTAAAAAAGATTATCGTCAACATATCGAATCATCTGAAACCGTTATTTTGAATCTTGCCGTGAAGGTCGCGGAGAAAATTATCGGGCACCAGCTTGAAAAAGATGAAGAGTCTTTTTTATCCATTGTCAAGAGAGCCATCAAAGAGGCGAGGGATTACCGTGAAGTGCAATTGCATATCCATCCTGTCCAATATCAATCGATTCTATCTCATAAGGAAGAGTTGATTGCAATCTTTCCAAAAGATACTGAGTTGTATATCTTTCCGGATGATGAAATTGAAGAAAACAGCTGTATTATCGAATCAGAAAATGGAAGGATAGATGCCAGTGTCAACAGTCAGCTGCAGGAAATAAAAGTGAAACTAACTGAGCTGCTGTGGGAGGGGAGTAACGATGAAAACTAGAGACCTATTGCCCTTAGTTGATGAGGTGGATTCATTCAAACATTATGGACGGGTCAAACGTGTCGTAGGGTTAATGATAGAATCTCAAGGCCCTGAAAGCTCTGTTGGCGACGTTTGTTATATCTATACAGGTATACAAAAAAAGAAAAACCGAATATTAGCCGAAGTTGTCGGTTTCCGTGATGAAATGGTTATTTTAATGCCATTTACAGCTGTTAGTTATATAGCACCGGGATGTATCGTGGAAGGAAGCGGACGGAGCCTTGAGATAAAGGTGGGAGGAGGGCTCATTGGCAAGGTAGTCGATCCATTGGGACATCCCATTGATGATTCATTGCTCCCAAAGGGTCTAGCTACCGTTCCTGTGGATCAAGATCCGCCAAATCCGATGAAACGCCCTCCCATTAATGAGCCGATAGATGTAGGAGTGCGTGCGATTGATAGTTTATTAACAGTTGGAAAAGGTCAACGTGTTGGTATCTTTGCTGGGAGCGGTGTTGGGAAAAGTACGTTGCTTGGCATGGTAGCAAGGAATACGACGGCTGACTTGAACGTAATCGGTCTTGTTGGAGAACGTGGACGTGAAGTTCGTGAATTCATTGAGAAAGATCTTGGACCAGAAGGGCTGGCACGATCAATCGTTGTTGTGGCGACATCTGATCAGCCAGCGTTGATGAGGATAAAAGGCGCTTTAACGGCAACTGCCATCGCTGAATATTTTCGTGATAAGGGATTGAACGTGATGCTGATGATGGATTCGGTCACGAGGGTCGCAATGGCCCAGAGGGAAATTGGGCTTGCTATCGGGGAACCGCCGACGACCAAAGGTTATACGCCCTCCGTTTTTGCCATCCTTCCAAGATTACTCGAAAGAACGGGAACAAATCAGCTGGGTACCATTACAGCGTTTTATACGGTTCTAGTCGACGGTGATGATATGAATGAGCCGATTGCTGATGCTGTCAGGGGAATATTGGATGGTCACTTCATACTAGATCGTAACTTAGCCAATAAAGGACAGTTTCCAGCGCTCAATGTCTTGAAGAGTATAAGCCGTGTCATGAACAATATTGTTGGGGACATACATAAAAGTTCCGCAGAAAAATTACGGGCAAGTTTATCAACCTATATGGAGTCAGAAGATTTGATTAATATAGGAGCGTATAAGAAGGGCTCTTCCAAACCAATTGATAACTCTATTACACGCTATCCTGAGATCATTTCATTTTTAAAGCAAGGCACCCATGAAAAAGCTCCAAAAGATAATAGTATTAACGCCCTTGTCGATTTGATGGGGAAAGGTGATTAGTTATGATTTATCAATATAAATTCGAGAAGATCCTGAACATCAAGGAAAAAGAAAAAAAAGATGCACTAGCTAAATATAATACTGCTTTAAAAAAATTTGAAGAAGTGGCAGAAAGGTTATATAAGCTTTTAAAGAAAAAAGAAGAGTTGCTTGAGTTTCAACAGGAAAAGCTGCGCAATGGATTATCCGTTCAGGAAATTCGCCATCATCAGTTATTTATGGACAACTTGGAAAAACTCTTAAGCCATTGTCAACAGGAAGTCATTGAAGCTCGATACAAGATGAATGTTCAACGGGATTTATTAATGGATAGAAATATTGAGGTTAAAAAGTACGAGAAAATGAAAGAAAATGATTTTCTTAAATTCCTTGATGTCTTAAAGGAAGTCGAGAATAAGCAAATGGATGAAATTTCTATCCGGCAATTCTTAAGCAAAGGCGTTAGGTGATAGAATGCGTAAAAAAAGTGAATCTAATGGATTGGAAGAATTGGAAAAAAGCAAGATAAGTAAGTTCCAATGGTTCTTTGTCATCTTCATTTCTTTAATCTTTGCGGTAACTGTAGCGTTGATCGTTTTTACAGTTGCAGGTGTCAATGTTGTGGAAAAGGCCAAAGGAATGTCTGAGAAAATACCCTTCATTGAATTGGATCATAAGAATGAAGAGAAAGGTAATCCAGCCAAGGAAAATGAGAAAGTCTCGATGAAGCTCGAAAAATTAGAAACTGAGATTGAAAACAAGAAAAAAGAGATAGACAAGCTTGAGGGCATCATTGATAAACGTGACAAGGCCATTTTAAAGGCAGGAGCGGAAAAACAGCAGCTTCAAACCGAAATGAATCAACTTAAGGAGAGTCAGAATGGTAGTAAACAGGCGTTCAAAAATATAATCCGCACTTATGAAACCATGGCTCCTAAGAAGTCTGCACCTATCATTACTGAAATGAATGATGATGACGCAGTGGAGATTCTCTCAAGTATGAAAGCAGCCACTTTAGCTAAGGTATTGGAGCAAATGACAACGGCTGATGCTGCAAGGTTAACGAAGAAACTAACGGAACAAAGTCCTTAAGAGAAGAGATTAAGGAGGTGAATAATATATGAATTCAGCCATTAATTCTTTACTCCCCTTGGCATCATTAAGTCAAAAGGCACCAATTAAACAAAATCAGCAAACCAATTCCGGGTTTGGTTCAGTCCTTCAATCCTCCTTAGTGGCAGAACCTCCCGCTCCAGCGGATATAGGCGACATCACTGAAGGACGATTGTCTGTTATAAAGGATTTGCTTGGTTTTCTGAAACTTGAAAGGTTAAGTGATAAAGGGAAAGAGAGTATTGTTGAAGATATTTCTGTAAACAACCATGAAGAATTCAGCACCCTTCTATTACAGGTACTAAAAAATGTAGCCGGCAATGATGAGGGTGCCCTTAAGGATTTCTTTGCGAGCATAGAGGAAATGGATGTAGAACAAGAATTGGATGACTTCAGCATGAATCCACAAAGTTTGTTATCTGCCAATGTCATGGAACTGTATACAATTCTAAAAAAGGTTACTGTATTGAATGAAGAAGAATGGCATGAGCTCCCACTATCTGGTGTGGTGAATCTTTTGAAACTGGCTAAGATTCAAGATCTTCTTTCAGAGAGTAAGGATATGACACAAGATGAAGCGGCCATCCAGAAACAAATGAAAAACCTGCTTGAAGGGATAACGGGGAAACTGGATAAAATGTTGTCCAATCAGTCAGAACCAAAATCAGAATATGGTCAATCCAACATTTCGGAAAAAGGGCAAAATAAAACAATAGAAACATTGAAAAACCCACCCTTGCAATTATCTGGGAGTGACAAGGTAAGTAAAGGCAGGACAATAACCAGCAGTGTGACTTTGCAAAATTTGGATAGCGGTGACCATCAAGGTTCAGGTATGCCTTTGCTCATGACTAAGTTGGAGCAATTCGTCTTGACTGCTTCCATAGGTAAGCAAATTGTCAGTCATGAAGAGTTTGTTAAACAATTTGAAAATATTTTGAGTAAGGCGAATTTTAGCGGAAAAAACGGTGTAAATAAACTGTTGATCAGATTGAATCCCGAACATCTAGGGTCACTTAGAATCGAGTTGATTCAAAAGGATGGTAGGCTGTCAGCCAAGATTATGGCTACTACTTCTCAGGCCAAAGATATGCTGGAGAAACAGATTCATGGCTTAAAACAAGCCTTTAGCGGTCAAAATATTCAAATTGAAAAAATTGAAATATCACAGGCCTTCAATGCTTTTAACCCCGAGAAATTCAGCCAGAAAGATGCGGATGAACAAAATAAACAACAAGAGAGTAAGGAAGAAAGCAATGACGAGACGGATAGTGAGTTTATGGGATCCCTTGCCGAAGCGCTGTTAAATCTGGAAGTGTAGGTGTTAAAATGACGACCATTGATACGTCACTATTATTATCAAAATTTCAAACTGAAAACAGAAAAAACGGGGATGCATTAGGAAAGGATGATTTCTTGAAATTGTTGCTTACACAGCTTCAAAACCAAGATCCGTCAAATCCGATGGACAACACGGAATTCATCGCCCAAATGGCCACTTTTTCATCTCTAGAACAGATGATGAATATGGGAGCCCAAATGGAAGAAATAATCGGGATCAGTCAACAAAATAGTATCATGAACTTTAACTCCTTTGTCGGTAAGGAAGTCACTTGGCATAAATTGGATGGTGGCGATGGTGATCTTGCGGTAGAAGAAGGAACAGGCATCGTGAAGTCGATCCAATATAAAGGTGATGGTGTTTATTTCATTTTAGAAGATGGCACAAAGCTTGTACCCGCCAACATTTCACAAATGAAACAAACAAGTTCCACGGCAAATAGCTTAACGACGGCAAGTGAATTAATAGGCAAACGTGTTTCCTGGATGGATGAAAAAAATGGAGAGTCATCGGCTGTCGTTATCGCTGTATCCATGAATAATGGCAAGCTGCAAATTGAAGTGGATGATGAAAGCAACACCAAGCTATCATCAGAGCAATTGATCAAAATCGCTGAAGCTTAATGGGCGGGAATATGAGTAAACTTGATTTTCAGGCAAATTCCGTTCAGATGATGGCTCAAACAAAATTACCGTTAAGGCAAGGGCAGTTGACCCAACAAGGTTTCAACAGCATTTTCAATCAGCTGTTTCCACTAATGAAAAATTGACCATTAGTAAACATGCTCAAATGCGGATAAATGAAAGAAATATAGAAATACCACGACAAACCTGGAAACAAATAACCGATAAAGCTAATGAGGCTAAAAAGATGGGCGTGACCGAATCTCTTATCATTACAAATAATGCGGCACTCATAGTAAGCACGAAAAAAAATAAAGTCATCACAGTCATGGACAGGGATGAAGCATCAGCTCAAATTTTTACGAACATCAATGGAACCATAATTTTGGATTAATAGGCTGGACCTAGAATAGGAAGTCTAGACTGTGGAATGACTGAAGCAGTCGCTATATGAAAGGGGAGATTTTACATGCTTCGTTCAATGTATTCGGGAATAAGCGGGTTAAAAAACTTACAAACAAAATTGGATGTTATCGGTAATAACGTAGCCAATGTCAATACTTATGGTTTCAAAAAAAGCCGTGTAACATTCAGCGATGCCATGAATCAAACGGTATCTGGGGCAAGTGCAGCAACAGCCAATAGAGGTGGAACTAATTCTAAACAAATTGGGTTGGGTTCCACGATTGCTACAATTGATACCATCCATACACAGTCAAGCTTGCAAACGACCGGCCGTGATCTTGACTTGGGGATTTCTGGTGACGGCTATTTCATCGTCAAGCAAGGCGATGCACTATCATACACTCGTGCTGGAAACTTTTATCTTGATAATAACGGTACACTTGTCAACTCGAATGGTTTGAAAGTGCAGGCTTACAAGATTGATGAAAACGGAAAACAATCAAAAACAATCGGTGATGTGGCTGTTAACGTCAATGCAATTTTACCTGCTGTAACAACAACTAAAATAACAGTAGGTGAAAATTTAGCTGCTGATGCAATTGACGGTACCGTATTTAGTCAGCAAATAAAAGTCGTGGATGCAAAGGGTAAAGAACAAACGGCAACTATCTTTTTCCAAAAAACAGCTGATAACAAATGGGGGATTTTTGATGAGGAACCTGCTGCTTTGGGGGATACTTCGGCTACTAAACCAAAACCGTTCACTTCTCTGAATTTCGATGCTAATGGTCAGATAGTGGAAGCTGATAAAACTCAGGAAGGCCTAAACATTAACATTTCAAGTGGCAAAGAGAATGACCCGGATACGGAGGCTGATGAAAGCGTTCAAAAAATCAAATTGGATTTTGATTTCTCGAAACTTACTCAATCTAAAGGTGCTACGACTGCTCTTGTCAATCCAAATGGTAATAAAGAAGGGAAACTGGAAAGCTTTAATATTGGTGCATCAGGGGAAATAAATGGCGTTTATTCCAACGGTATGATCACAACATTAGGCCAACTGGCCGTTGCCAAGTTTTCCAATCCATCAGGCTTGACGAAAACAGGTGGTAATACTTTTCAGGAATCAATCAACTCAGGTACTGCCAACATCAATATCGCAGGTGAGGGCCGGGGGTTGATTGCATCAGGTTCCTTGGAAATGTCCAATGTGGATTTATCGGAAGAGTTTACTGAAATGATCGTTGCGCAACGTGGTTTCCAGTCGAATTCCCGGATTATAACGACATCGGATGAAATTTTACAAGAATTAGTTAACTTAAAACGATAGGTTAAGGGGGGAGGAGCCAGGTGCTTATTGCTCTGGCTCCTAAATATCATTATCAAAGTCACAAGGCTCAATGGAAAATGCTTTCAAATCAATGCATTGTACATAGATACAGTCGAGTCATTGCCAGATACGACCATTACTTTTACAAATGGTAAGAAAATCGTTGTGCTTGAGAAAGAAGAGGAAATGGTTGAAGCTATTATACATTTTTATCGTACCGTGAATATTCTCGGTTTTCGTAATGATGTGGAGGAAAAATCATGAAAAAAAGTCTATTATCAATTATGTTGATTATATTCGTGGCCATAACGCTTGTTGGTGTCATAGCATTCGTGGTTGTGACAAAGTTATCTGACCCTACATCTGCAGAAGAAAAACCTAGCATTGACGAAATTGTCAAATCATCAGTTGAAATTCCCGAAATTACAACGAATCTTGCTGGCAATGATTATATCAAAATCTCATTTATGGTCCAAACAGAAAATAAAAAAGCAAAAGAAGAATTGGAAAAAAGAAGTTTTCAAGTGAAAAATATCATTATTACCGAACTATCCGAAATGAAAGCGGAAGTGTTAACCGGAAAAAAAGGCAAGGAAAAGCTTCAAGAAGTGCTAAAGACTAGAATGAATGAATTAATGGAAGAAGGAAAAGTTGAAAAGGTTTATATAACCTCCTCGATTCTTCAATAAGAACTTCCTTGCTTCATTAAATAAGAAGGGGAAGCTTTGGAGGTGAGTGTTAATGTCCGGGGAAATATTATCGCAAAATGAAATCGATGCTTTATTATCGGCCATTTCCACAGGTGAAATGGATGCAGATGATTTAAAGAAAGAAGAAATAGAAAAAAGAGTGAAAGTGTACGACTTTAAAAGGGCACTTCGGTTTTCAAAGGATCAAATCCGAAGTTTGACCAGGATACATGAGAACTTTGCAAGGTTGCTGACCACATACTTTTCGGCTCAGCTTAGGACATATGTTCAAATATCCGTTGCTTCGGCAGATCAAATACCATACGAAGAGTTTATTAGATCGATCCCGAAAATTACCATCCTGAATGTGTTTGAGGTGCCGCCGTTGGATGGCCGTATCATTCTTGAGGTCAACCCGAATATAGCTTATTCCATGATGGATCGAGTTTTGGGCGGGCGGGGCAAAAGCGTGAATAAGGTAGATACTTTAACGGAAATAGAAACGAAAATCATGTCGAATTTATTCGAGAAGGCTTTTGAAAATTTACAGGAGGCCTGGGGAACGATTGTTGAAATCGAACCGGTGATGACAGAGTTTGAGGTGAATCCACAATTTCTTCAATTGGTTTCGCCCAACGATACGGTTGTTGTCATTTCCTTGAATACACAAATCGGCGAAACGAGTGGAATGATTAATATTTGTATTCCTCACGTCGTATTAGAACCAATCATACCAAAGTTATCTGCTCATTATTGGTTGGAAAATTCCCAAAAGGAAAAAATTCCAGAGGAAATCATGATTTTGGAAAAGCGTATTCGAAATGCAGACCTTCCCATTATTTCCGAACTTGGTTCTACGGATATCACCATCCAGGATTTTTTACTGCTAGATGTTGGTGATGTCATCGATTTAAATAAGGCAATCGATGAACCTTTGACAATTAAAATTGGAGGGGTCCCAAAATTCAATGGGCAGCCAGGAAAAGTAGGAAAAAAACACGCCATCCAGATTCTTGATATTTTGAAAGGGGGAGACGAAGATGGTAAGTGATCATATGCTTTCACAGGACGAAATAGATGCCCTTTTAAAAGGTACAAGTGATATAGAAGATGAGATGAAGTCTCATATGATTGACGATTATTTATCAATTATGGAACTCGACGCCCTCGGGGAAATTGGTAATATCTTTTTCGGAAGTTCGGCCACTGCCTTATCCACTTTGTTGAATCAGAAAGTGGATATCACCACCCCGACGGTTACCTTAATTGAAAGGGGACAGATTGCGGAAGAGTTTCCGCATCCGTATGTAGCGATTCAAGTGCAATATACCGAGGGTTTCTCAGGTATTAATATGCTGGTCATCAAGCAGAGCGATGCTGCAATCATTGCAGATTTGATGCTTGGCGGTGATGGGGAGAATCCTTCTGACATGCTGGGAGAAATTCAATTGAGTGCAGTCCAGGAAGCCATGAACCAAATGATGGGGTCTGCTGCTACATCGATGTCGACCATTTTCAGTAAAAAAGTGGATATTTCCCCTCCTAGCATAGATTTACTTAACTTTTTAAATGGTGAAGGGGAAAATGCGATACCGGACGAAGATTTATTTGCAAAAATCTCGTTCCGTCTCCGTGTCGGTAATTTAATTGACTCCAGTATTATGCAATTGTTGCCTTTAGAGTTTGCTAAAGGGTTAGTCTCTGAATTATTGAATGGAACGGGCGATAGTGAACCGACCGATATGAAAATGGAAAAGGTACTAAGTGATCCAGTAACGAACATTCCACCTCGGGAGCCGGTCCCATTCCAAGACGCCGGGTCTAATCAATCGGCAAATGAATCTTTTGGGCAAGGCGGTTACCAAACCCACCCTACGAACCAAATACCGAATATGCCGCAACATTTTGGAGTTTCATCCGTACCAACAGGGCAGCCGGTAAATGTTCAGCCTGCTAGTTTCTCTAGTTTTCAGCCGTTTCAGCTTCAAGAGGCTGAAACGAAAAATCTCAGCATGCTGATGGATATCCCTCTACAGGTAACTGTGGAGCTTGGGAGAACGAAGCGCTCTGTCAAGGATATACTGGAGCTGTCCTCCGGATCTATCATCGAATTGGATAAATTAGCCGGCGAGCCAGTGGATATCCTGGTAAACAGTCGCTTGATAGCAAAAGGTGAGGTTGTGGTGATTGATGAAAACTTTGGCGTACGTGTTACGGATATCATGAGTCAAAGTGACCGATTAAATAAAATCAGATAATTTGGGGGACGAAAATAATGGCTAATAGAATTTTAATTGTGGACGATGCAGCATTTATGAGAATGATGATAAAGGATATCCTTTCTAAAAATGGCTTTGATATTGTAGGGGAAGCAGCAGATGGAGCCCAAGCAGTGGACAAATATAAAGAAACGCTTCCTGATCTTGTAACGATGGATATTACCATGCCTGAAATGGATGGAATTACTGCATTAAAGGAAATTAAAAAGGTAAATCCTCAAGCTAAGGTCATTATGTGTTCAGCGATGGGGCAACAAGCCATGGTCATTGATGCAATCCAGGCGGGCGCAAAAGACTTTATCGTGAAGCCATTCCAGGCAGACCGGGTATTGGAAGCCATAAATAAAGCATTAAGTTAAGAGGGTGTCTTCATATTGTTTTTTATTAAAAAATGGCTTCAGGTCTCACTGATGATTGCAGTATTCTTCTCTGGGGCCATACAGGCCTATGCGGAAGATCTTGAAAAAACAGTGAAGGATGTTTATAAAAAGCCTGATGATTTAAAAGTGGATAAGGGTGAATCAAAAGACTTGCAATCTACCAAACAGGCTTCGAATCCGGATAAAGTTGGGATAACCGTTTGGGAGTTTCTTAGGATGATATTTGCTACTATTTTTGTAGTGTCTCTTCTATATATCCTATTAAAGTTCATCAATAAAAAAAGTAAATCGTATCAAAAAGCAAATTCAGTTGAGAATTTAGGCGGCACGAGCCTTGGTGCAAATCGTTCTGTCCAGCTTGTTAAAGTCGGCGGGCGAATATTGGTGATTGGGGTTGGCGAAAATATTCAACTCTTGAAAGAAATAGATAATCCTGAGGAATATGAACAGCTTTTGAGAGATCACAACGATAAGATCGATCAAATGATCCAGCCTGGGGAATTTGCAATGAAGTTGAAAAATAAGTGGTTGAATAAAAGAGAATCCGAAACCGCCAGTTTCCCTGCAGAGTTCAAAAATCAACTCGATCAAATGTCTGATAGCAGGAAGAAGCTGTTGAACGAGCTTGATAGGAAAGGAAGAGGCAATGAATGAATGAGTTCATGGAGTTTTTTAATAACAGTGACCCCGCCAATGTCTCTACTTCCGTCAAACTTGTTCTACTAATGACCGTTTTATCACTGGCACCTAGCATATTGATTTTGATGACCTGTTTTACAAGAATCATCATTGTCCTGAGCTTTGTGAGAACATCGCTAGCCACACAGCAGATGCCGCCGAATCAGGTGCTGGTCGGCCTGGCTCTTTTCATGACATTCTTCATAATGGCACCGACTTTTCAGGAAGTGAATGAAAAGGCATTAACTCCGTTATTTAATGAGGAAATAGATTTAGAAGAGGCATATGTACAGGCCTCGATGCCTTTTAAGGAATTCATGAGTGCCCATACAAGGCAAAAGGATCTGGCGTTATTCTTGGAGTATGCCAAGATGGATAAACCGGAAACGATACAGGACATTCCCTTGACTGCCTTTGTACCAGCTTTTGCAATCAGTGAAATCAAAACGGCTTTTCAAATAGGTTTTATGATTTTCATTCCATTTTTGGTTATTGATATGGTCGTTGCAAGTGTCCTGATGTCGATGGGGATGATGATGCTGCCGCCAGTCATGATTTCCCTTCCATTTAAAATCCTCCTTTTCATTCTTGTTGACGGATGGTATTTAGTAGTGAAGTCATTATTACAGAGTTTTTAAGCAGGTGAGAAAAAGTGAGTGCAGAGTTTGTTATTGATGTAGCAGAAAAAGGAATTTATACAGTTTTGATTATCGCTGGTCCATTGATGGTAATTGCTCTTATTGTAGGGCTATTAGTAAGCATCTTTCAGGCGACTACACAGATTCAGGAACAAACCTTGGCATTCGTTCCAAAAATCGTGGCAGTCTTATTGGGACTCATATTATTGGCTCCGTGGATGCTGAGCCATCTATTATCATACGCAAATGAAATATTCGGTAATCTGAATCGATTTGTAGGGTAGGGCATGGAGGAAATATTTCCGCACTTTCCCGCCTTTTTATTAATTGTAGTAAGGGTCACTACGTTTTTCGTGGCCATGCCGATTTTTTCTTACCGTTCTATACCGGTACAACATCGAGTGGGGCTAGGAATCTTCCTTGCCTGGATCATGTACTATACCATTGAAGCCCCGGTTCTGGACTTGGATGTCACATTTTATTTATTCATCATAAAGGAAGCGCTTGTTGGGCTTTTCATTGGGTTTGCAGCCTATATGATTTTATCGGCCGTTCAAATCGCTGGTGGATTGATTGATTTTCAAATGGGCTTTTCAATTGCCAATGTCATCGATCCCCAAACTGGGGCTCAAAGCCCGTTGATGGGACAATACCTTTATACAATCGCCTTATTATTCCTATTGAGTACTAACGGCCATCATTTGCTTTTGGATGGAATCTTTTATAGCTATCAGTTCATCCCGATTGACCAATTATTTGTGCCATTCGGAGATCATACACTAATGGAATATTTGGCGAAAGCATTCAGTAAAGCTTTCATGATTGCTTTTCAAATGTCCATACCAGTAGTGGGAAGTATTTTCTTAGTGGATGTCACGCTAGGAATCCTTGCTAGGACAGTCCCTCAATTAAATGTGTTCGTGGTCGGAATTCCAGTGAAAATCATAGCCGGGTTAGCGGTTATAGTACTGGTGATGGGGATGATGATGACGGTTGTTACCCAACTTTTCAATTTTTTGCTTTTGACGATGCGTCATCTAATGCAGTTGATTGGAGGCGCTTGATATGGAGAGGTTTCAGCTGGATTTACAGTTTTTCGCTGGTGAGAAAACCGAAAAGGCGACTCCAAAAAAACGTCAGGATTCGAAGAAAAAGGGTCAGGTGGCAAAGAGTCAGGATGTAAATACCTCTGTGAATTTAATTGCAGTGTTTTCAGTGCTATTGCTGATGGGGCCGTACATGTATAATCATTTGCTGGGTCTAATGAAAGAATATCTGCAACATTTTACATTGACTGGATTCAGCGAGGAGAATGTACAAATTATCATGATTGAGGTTTTAAAGGAGATGGGTCTCGTCCTTGGACCCGTTTTTGCTGCCGCGATAGTGGCTGGGGTATTGGCTAATGTCATGCAAATTGGTTTTTTGTTTTCGACTGAATCCATTCAGTTTAAACTTGAAAAACTGGATCCCATTAAAGGGTTCAAACGTATTTTTTCAATGCGGGCCATTGTTGAATTATTAAAATCCATTCTCAAAATATCTTTTGTTGGTTTTGTTGCCTTTTATGTACTATGGCAGCGTATGGGCGAGATTATGATGTTATCACAGATTTCTGTGGAAGCAGCGATGGCAACATTGGCGGATATTACGATTAAAGCAGGATTTTATGCTGCCGTGGCTTTATTGTTCATTGCTCTATTAGACTATTTGTATCAAAAATATGACTTTGAAAAAAACATCCGTATGTCCAAACAGGATATTAAGGATGAATATAAAAATTCCGAAGGGGACCCGCTTATCAAATCCAAGATTAAGCAAAAGCAAAGGCAGATGGCCGCTCAAAGAATGATGCAGGAAATTCCCAATGCGGATGTCGTCATCACTAACCCGACGCATTTTGCAATTGCTCTAAAATATGATGAAGATAAGGAAGAGGCTCCGTATGTAGTGGCAAAAGGCGTTGATTTTGTCGCTCAGAAAATTAAATTCATTGCTAAAGAAAATGATGTGATCATGGTAGAAAATCGGCCTTTGGCCAGGTCTTTATATGATCAAGCTGAATTAGGTCAAGCGATACCTGAGGAGTTCTTTAAGGCGGTCGCTGAAATATTAGCCTTTGTATATAAAACCAAAGGTAAACTGTAAAGAAGTAACAGGGTAACCCGCTAGTTAGGAGAGAAAAAACATGCGAGCAAGAGATTTAGTTGTTATTTCGAGCGTCATTATGATCGTTGCCATGTTGGTCATTCCATTGCCAACTTGGTTGTTAAGTATTTTACTCCTTTTAAATATCTCTCTTGCGCTGCTGGTTCTATTGACTACGATGAATATGAAAGAACCTCTCGAATTTTCAATCTTTCCTTCCTTGCTTCTTTTATTTACATTGTTCAGGCTGGGGTTGAACGTTTCGACGACCCGTGCCATTTTGACATATGGTGATGCTGGTGGAGTTGTAGAAACCTTTGGTTCGTTTGTAGTCGGAGGAAACGTGCTTGTTGGATTAGTTGTATTCATCATTTTGGTCATCATCAATTTCATCGTCATCACGAAAGGATCCGAACGGGTCTCGGAGGTTGCCGCAAGATTTACGCTGGATGCGATGCCAGGGAAACAGATGGCCATTGATGCAGATTTAAATGCTGGGATGATCTCCGAAAACGAAGCACGTGCCAGAAGGGAAAAAATAAGTAACGAAGCAGACTTTTATGGATCCATGGATGGAGCGAGTAAGTTTGTTAAAGGTGACGCCATAGCAGGAATCATCATTGTCATCATTAACTTGATTTTTGGTATGATCATTGGCATCATGCAATTGGACATGAGTTTTGGAGAGTCCGCCGTACATTTTTCTATGTTATCGGTTGGTGACGGTATCGTAAGTCAGATACCTGCCTTATTGATTTCCACAGCTACGGGAATCGTTGTAACCCGGGCTGCCTCAAATGGAAACCTCGGAGCGGATATTGTTGAACAGTTATTTCAATTTCCTAAAATGCTTTACCTGACAGCAGCGACCATTTTCCTTTTAGGATTATTCACTCCCATTTCCGACTTATTCACCATGCCGATTGCTGCTTTATTAGTCGTTGGAGGTTATACGATTTCAAGGATACCACAGCAGGACGAAAGTGAAATACAAGAAATGGAAGAAGTGCTGGAAACGGATGAAATGAAAAGTCCAGAAAGCGTCGTTAACCTTTTAAATGTCGACCCGATCGAATTTGAGTTTGGATATGGTTTGATTCCACTTGCGGATGCCAACCAAGGCGGGGACCTGCTGGACCGGGTCGTCATGATTCGCAGGCAGCTTGCAATTGAATTGGGGCTCGTGATTCCTGTCGTCAGAATACGTGATAACATTCAGTTGAATCCTAATGAGTATCGGCTGAAAATTAAAGGAAGTGTCATGGCAAAGGGGGAGTTGCTCCTTAATCATTTCCTGGCCATGAGTCCAGGGAACGAGGATGAGTCAATAGAAGGAATCGATACGATAGAACCATCCTTCGGTTTACCAGCCAAATGGATCACGGATGAAATGAAAGAACATGCGGAGATGATGGGTTATACGGTAGTAGACCCGCCAAGTGTAGTATCCACACACATGACGGAAGTCATAAAGGCCAATGCACAGGAACTATTGGGCAGGCAGGAAACGAAACAATTAATCGATCACCTCCATGAATCCTCACCTATACTAGTAGAGGAAGTCACTCCGAATCCCTTGTCTATAGGTGATGTTCAAAAGGTATTGGCAAAATTATTGAAGGAAAAAGTTTCTATAAGGAACTTACCGGTCATTTTCGAAACACTTGCTGATTATGGAAAGTTATCGACTGACACAGATTTGCTGACTGAATATGTAAGGCAGAATTTAGCCAGACAGATAACGGATTCTTTTATTGCGGATGAAAATAGAATTAAAGTCATAACATTATCGGGGAAAGTGGAAAAGACCATTGCCGATGGTGTGCAGCAAACCGATCATGGTAACTTTTTATCATTGGATCCAACTTTATCGCAATCCATATTGGAGGCAATTGCAGCCAAATTGGAAGAGCTGACGTTAATGGATCACCAACCGATCTTACTATGCTCTCCTGCGGTAAGGATGTATGCCAGGCAATTAACTGAACGTTATTTTCCAAATGTACCGATTCTTTCATACAATGAACTAGAATCGAATGTAGAAGTACAAAGTGTAGGGGTGGTGAATATCGATTGAAGGTAAAAAAATATTTGGCACCATCAATGAACGAGGCGATGAAGCGAATAAGGGGGGAACTAGGCAGTGATGCGGTCATCTTAAGTTCAAAGGCTGTGTATAATGGCGGTTTCCTAGGATTATTCAAAAAGAGGAGTATTGAAGTCATTGCAGCCATAGATCCGGTTTCCCAGCCTATCGAAACGATAGTGAAACAGAAATCGAAGAAGTTGCCATCGAAGCCGAAAATGGCAAGTCATATTAATGAAGGAAATAAGGAAAATGCCGATTTATTAAAAGAAATAGAAGGTTTGAAAGATATGATCAAGAGTATACAAATCTATTCACCTGATAGAGAATATCCGGGGAAACTGCAGAAAATCCACGATTACCTAATGGAGCAAGAAGTAGATATATCACTTCKGTCCCAAATCATGGATGTACTACTTGAGAAATGGTTCGTTTACAAACAACAATCAACGGATGAAGAGATTCAAGTTTGGTTGGAGGAAGCCATGTTCGGTATTTTGGAAAAGGTTGAAAACGGAAAACCCGGGCTCCAAAAAAAATATATTAATATTGTTGGTCCAACAGGTGTGGGAAAGACAACGACCTTAGCAAAAGTAGCTGCGGAAACCATGTTGAAGCATGATAAGAAGGTGGCATTCATTACGACGGATACTTACAGGATTGCTGCAATAGATCAGCTTAAGACATATGCGAAGATTTTAAACGTTCCGATCGAAGTCGCTTATAATTTGGAGGATTTCAAAAGGGCGACTGAACGTTTCTCCCATTATGATTATGTTTTTATAGATACGGCCGGGAGGAATTTCCGTAACCCGCAATACGTCAAGGATCTTAATGAAATTATTCATTTTACAGATGAGATGGAAACCTATTTAGTGTTGTCATTAACCTCAAAACAAAAGGATATGGAAGATATTTATCGACAGTTTGCTACCATACCGATTAAACAGGTCATTTTTACAAAAGCGGACGAAACCTCCACTTTCGGGGCGATATTCAATTTTATACACTCTCATAAAGTAGGAGCCGCTTATATAACGGATGGACAGAATGTGCCAGACGATATGGAAATAGCTACATCATCACAGCTTTTGAAAATGGCTTTTGGGGCTAAAAAATATGAAAGATCAAGCTGAGAACTTACGGAGAAGATTGGAAGCCCGCCATAATCAATCAATGTCCAGGACGATTGCCGTTTTAAGCGGTAAAGGAGGAGTGGGAAAATCAAACTTTTCCTTGAATTTTTCCATTGCCTTATCCCATAGGGGGAAAAAGGTCCTGTTGTTCGACATGGATATTGGTATGGGGAATATTGATATTTTGATTGGGGAACACTCCCCCTACAGTATTATCGATTTCTTTGAAAATGATTGTAGTTTAAAGGATATCATCACAGCAGGACCGGGGAATATTTCAATCATTAACGGCGGAACGGGACTGACGAATCTCTTTTCACTTGATGAAGATAAGTATACCCGTTTTAATGAAGAATTCAGTTTATTGTTGGCGAACTACGATTATATTTTATTTGACATGGGAGCAGGTATTACTCAGGATTCTATGAAATTCATGTTATGTGTGGATGAATTAGTCGTTATCACGACGCCTGAACCTACTTCTATCATGGATGCATACTCCGTAATGAAATATATTAATTCAGTAAATAAAGAGGTTCCGTTGTTCCTTGTTTGCAATAGGGTTTTTACGAGTAAGGACGGTAAAGAAGCGATTAAGCGGCTCCAAAATGCACTAGTGAAATTTTTGGGTCTGGAAACAGTTGCTCTAGGGTACTTACCAAACGATGGAATAGTATCAAAATCTGTTACCAAACAAATGCCCTTCATTCTTTTCGATTCTGAAGCAGATGTTTCCAAAGCTATTATGGACATTGCGTCAAGATATGCAAATCATTCATTTGGGGGAGAATTGACTTTGCAAAGAAGCCATTTCCTCCGAAATATGAAGAGATATTTTCTTGGAAAGTAGGTCTCCTTTCATGGATATGGTAAAAGTGCTGATAGTGGATGATTCTGCGTTTATGAGAAAGTTAATTTCAGAGTTTTTAACAGAAGATAGCAGAGTTGAAGTCATCGGGACTGCCAGGAATGGAAGAGATGCTTTAGATAAAATAAAGGCTTTAAAACCCGATGTAGTGACTTTGGATGTAGAAATGCCGGTTATGGACGGATTGGAAGCATTAAACCGGATCATGAATGAATGTCCAACCGCTGTAGTCATGTTATCGAGCACAACGAAAGAAGGAACGGAAAATACATTTGCTGCCATGGACAGTGGAGCTTTTGACTTTGTGGCTAAACCAACAGGTGCCATTTCATTGGATATACATAAAATTAAGACAGAACTCCTTGAAAAAGTTATGGCTGCCAGCAGGGCAAATGTTCACAAACTACAAAAAAATGCGTTGAATATGGAGATAAGCCCATCATTTTGGGAAAAATATAGTAAAATAGATTCAATAGTATCGACAAAAAAAGAAAAAAATAATAAAACATGGTCCTATAGAAACAGGAAGATAATAGTCATTGGTACATCTACTGGAGGTCCAAAAGCGCTTCAGACCGTCTTGACGGAACTCCCACTAGATATTGATGCGTCCATACTCATTGTCCAGCACATGCCCCCGGTTTTACAAAATCTTTGGCAACACGCCTGAATTCATTATGCAAGATTAAAGTGAAGGAAGCAGAAGAGGGTGAACTGATACAAAAAGGTGTCGCCTACATCGCACCTGGAGGTTTTCACTTAAAAGTGAAAAAAGTCGGAATGAGCTTGGCAGTCCTTTTGGATCAATCCGAATTGCGAAATGGACATCGGCCGTCGGTTGATGTGCTATTTGAATCGGTAAGTGAAATGAAGGATCTTGCGAAAATAGCCGTTATCATGACCGGGATGGGCATGGATGGGGCGGCGGGGCTTATTAAGCTGAAGCAAAGTGGTCCTTTAAAAGCTATAGCCGAATCACAGGAGACATCAATCATTTTTGGTATGCCGAAAGCGGCAATCAAAACCAATTTAATAGATTGCATAGAGGATGTAGAAAAAATAGCTAAAACGATAATAAGCTTTTGTTAACATATGGAGGTGGAGTTTGTATGGATATGAACCAGTATCTAGAGGTATTTATAGAGGAAAGTAAAGAACATCTTCAAACGTGCAGCGAACAGTTGCTGGTACTCGAAAAGAACCCGGAAGACCTCTCGATTGTGAACGAAATCTTTCGTTCAGCCCATACCCTTAAAGGGATGTCGGCAACTATGGGATATGAGGACTTAGCTAATTTAACTCATAAAATGGAGAATGTTTTGGATGCGATCCGAAACAGTCAAATCATCCTTACGCCTGAATTGTTTGATGTGATATTTTTAGCGGTTGATGATTTAGAAGCGATGGTCATGTCCATTGCTGAAGGTGGAGATGGAAAGAGAGATGTGAAGAGGGTTGTTCACCAGCTGGAATTGATTGGAAAAGGAGAGTCGCTAGTTTCTTCATCCAGTGCAGAGATTGCAGCAGCTTCTGTCGTTCTTGAAAAGGAGGAAATGACTGCGGGAAAGTATGATGAATTTGAATGGACAGTGCTTCAGCAGTCCAAAGATCAAGGCTTCAACAGCTTTGAAATTTCGATAGCTTTGCGTGAAGACTGTCTTTTAAAAGCTGCCCGGGTATTTATGGTATTTGAGGTGCTTGAAAAATCAGGTGAAATAATCAAGTCACACCCACCTGTTGAAGTTTTGGAAGAAGAGCAGTTCGATCAGCAATTTACAGTCACGATGGTATCAAAAGAATCGAGTGAAGAGATAAAGAAAAAAATCATGAAGGTTTCAGAAGTGGGTCACGTTGTTATAAATGACATTGATCTTGAAGGCTTGCGACATACCGCCAATGCTAAAGAGGATAAAGTTGCTGAAGTTCAGGAACAAGAGACAACCAATGCAAAGCTCCCAACTGATAATAATGAGAAGAAAAAACAGGCATCCTTTAAGCCGGCATCAAGCAAGACCATTCGGGTGAACATTGAGCGGCTTGATATATTAATGAATTTATTCGAGGAACTTGTAATCGATAGAGGCAGGCTTGATCAAATTTCTAGTGATTTGGATAATCAAGAATTGCATGAAACAGTTGAAAGAATGTCCCGTATAACAAGTGATTTACAAACAATCGTATTGAATATGCGGATGGTTCCCGTGGAAACGGTATTCAATCGTTTTCCTAAAATGGTTCGTCAATTAGCAAGGGATTTAAACAAGAAAGTCGATTTGGAAATCATCGGAGCTGAAACGGAACTTGATCGTACAGTCATTGATGAAATCGGTGATCCTCTCGTCCATTTATTAAGAAACGCCATGGACCATGGAGTTGAAACGCCTGAAGAACGGTTGGCGAAAGGGAAGAATGAAGATGGTAAAATCCTATTAAAAGCATATCACAGCGGCAATCATGTCTTCATTGAAATCGATGATGATGGTGCAGGCATCAATAAAGAGCGAGTCTTGAACAAGGCGCTTTCCAATGGGATATTAACTAAGGAAACTGCTGCCACTCTAACGGATAAACAAATCTATGAATTGATATTCGCTTCTGGTTTCTCAACAGCGGAAACCATTTCGGATGTATCGGGGCGCGGTGTGGGTCTGGATGTAGTTAAAAATACTATTGAGTCTCTCGGTGGATCCGTCACGATTGATTCCAGGGAGAACGAAGGGTCCATTTTCCTTATTCAGCTTCCACTTACATTGTCTATTATTTCTGTCATGCTGGTTGCAATCCAAAACGAAAAATATGCCATACCGCTTTCATCCATTATAGAAACAGCGATCATAAAAAAAGAAGATATCATGAATGCCCATGATCAACAAGTTATTGACTTCAGGGGGAAGGTGCTGCCACTTCTGTTCCTGAAAGATATTTTTGAAGTGCCTATCAGTCAGGTAGAAGAAGAGTTTCTCTCTGTGGTCATTGTAAGAAAAGGAGATAAATTAGCTGGGTTAGTCGTTGATTCATTTATCGGGCAGCTGGAAATTGTATTGAAATCACTGGGGAATTATTTAACAAGTGCATTTGCAATATCGGGGGCAACGATTCTTGGAGATGGACAAGTTGCTTTAATCATAGATTGCAACACATTGATTCATTGAATGATAGATGAAGAGGGCAAGGTAATGGGATGTTTGCTCGCCCGTGCCGCATTCAGGTTCTCGTTAAGGTTATACCTGTCATCATGAAGTTTTTTTAAAGGAGGGGAACGGATGTCGCAGGATATGAAAGTAATCGTTTTTCAAATTAAGGATAAAGAATATGCCATTCCGGTGGAAAAGGTCAGAGGTATCGAAAAGCTTCTGCATATTACCAGAGTTCCAAAGGCTGTTCAGTTTGTTAAGGGAGTCATAAATTTAAGGGGTGTTATCACTCCAATCATTGATTTACGGGTACGTTTTGGTTTCGAAGAGGTGGCTTATGATGAATCAACAAGGATCATCATCGTCATTTTGGATGATATGGAAGTTGGGTTGATAGTGGACTCTGCCAATGATGTTTTGGATATTCCGGTGGATAGTATCGAGCCGCAGCCTGAAGTTGTGGGACATTTAGCTTCAGAATACATAAGCGGAGTGGCTAAAATTGAAAAGCGTCTGCTCGTCCTGATTAATTTGGAAAAGGCTTTAAGTCTAGAAGTGACTGAAAATATGTTAAAAGAAGGATAATCACATGTCGTTCATTGAGAAAGTCAATCTTCTTCAGCTCGATATTTTGAAGGAAATTGGCAATATAGGTGCAGGCAACGCAGCAACGGCTCTTTCTGCCATCCTTAATAGGAAAATTGATATGAATGTTCCAAATGCCCGGGTCGTTTCCTTTGATGAAATGATGGAAATGGCTGGCGGGGCCGATCACGTCGTTGCCAGCGTTTTCCTTAGAATAGAAGGAGATGTTTCCGGGAGTATGTTTTTTATCCTTTCGCTTCAAGTGGCTGAATACTTGATTCGTCAAATGACTGGTGATGGAACCTTTTTGATAGATTCCACACCCTATACCGAATTGGCACTCTCCTGCCTTTTGAAATTAGGGAATATTTTATCTGGATCCTATCTTTCTTCACTTTCCGATTTCACTCGATTGAATATCTATCCATCCGTACCGTCATTGAGCATTGATATGGTAGGGGCCATAATCAGTTATGGTTTATTGGAATTATCTCAAGTAAGTGACACAGCCATTGTCATTGATACTGTACTTGAAAAAGATCAGCATTTTGCTGAATCCATTGACGGTCATTTCTTTCTTTTACCTGATCCCGGATTTTTTGATACCATTTTTTCCGCTTTAGGAGTGTCACTTAATGACTGAATTGATAAAGGTCAAGGTTGTGAAGGTTGGAATAGCGGATATGAATATTATAAAACCTCCATATTCGATTCGTACTTCAGGGCTGGGATCATGTGTTGGTGTTGTGGTATATGACCAAAAAAAGGGGATTGCCGGTTTGGCTCACATTATGCTGCCTGACTCTTCACTCGCTAAATCAGGACAGATCAACGCTGCCAAATTTGCAGATACGGCGATAAAGGAATTAGTGCAGCTTTTAGTAAATGAAGGAGCAAGAATTCGATTCCTAAAAGCGAAGTTGGCTGGTGGTGCGCAAATGTTTCAATTTGCTTCAGGAGGAGATTTAATGAGAATAGGACCCCGAAATGTGGATGCTGTCCGGAAAGAGTTATCTGACTTGCGCATTCAAGTCGTTGCAGAAGATATAGGCGGTAATAGCGGGAGAACGATCGAGTTCAATTTGAACGATTGTTTACTGAATATACGGACCGCTAATAAAGGGACAAAAAACATATAGTAACGATTAGGCTTTACTTAAAAAGAACAGCTGAAAATATGACAGGTACACTTGCAATCAAATTATTGTTGCATTTATGGCCTTCAAGAGCAATTTTGATCACAAGACGTTTTTATAATGTAAGGAGGATGTCCAATGTCTCGTCTGACCATCGAAGAAGAGCAGATATATTGGAAAAATTGGGTTGATTGCAGGGATCCGCAAGCTGGGGACATTTTAGTTAAGAAATACACCCCTCTCGTATCGTATCATGTTCAACGCATTTCAGTAAGCCTTCCTAAAAATGTGAGCCGGGATGATATAAGGAGTTTAGGGATGATGGGATTATTCGATGCCCTGGAACGTTTTGATACGAAGCGTGACCTGAAATTTGATACATATGCTTCATTTAGAATTCGTGGTGCTATTTTAGATGGATTAAGAAAAGAGGATTGGCTTCCACGGAGTGCAAGAGATAAAGCCAAGAAAATTGAATCTGCAATAGAAAAGCTAGAACAGCGATATATGAGAAACCTTTCTCCAAACGAGATTGCTGCGGAATTGAATATACCGGAAGATGAAGTATATGCTGCGTTAAATGGGAATTTCTTTGCCAATGTACTTTCGATGGATGAAAATCCCCAAGAACAAGACGACAAAGAAAGCACGAATTTTCATATTAAAGATGAAAAGGCGGATTTACCTGAGGAACATGTTTTAAGGGAAGAACTGTATGTGGAATTAGCCAAAGTCATAGAAACGCTTAATGAAAAAGAACAGTTGGTTTTACAACTTTTTTATAAAGAAGAACTGACATTAACCGAAATCGGACAAGTGATGAGCCTATCTACGTCTCGGATATCCCAGATTCACTCGAAAGCGATATATAAATTAAGAAACTCGATGCAAAATTAAAAGAATTAATCATATTTTATTTGAAAAGGGAATGGAGCCAGAGATGCATCCTGTTGATCATAGATCCGGTTGAACGAAAAATGCCTTCTTTAAAGTCAGGGGCAGCCTGAAAGGACTTAGGAACCCATCACTTCAATAAATGTTTCGAAATCACAGAATTTCGAACTGAACTTAGTCACGAAGAGCAGTTCAAGTGTCCCTTACTCCATTGTAAGGTAATCATAAATATTATTAAGAAGTCCAATGAGAACTCACTTTCAGCTCGGTTTTGTTGGTTATTGGAAATGGAAAGGCGGTTTCCATATGAGTTTAAAAGCGATTGAGATGCAAATTGCAATCCCACGAACACAGGATGCAGGGAAAATCCAAGAGCAATCAACAAAAGAATTTAATCCAACAAGATCATGCTGCCCATCAAGTCCAAAAGGATTCAGAACGAAAACAAAGGACCGTTGTAGGTGAAGAACGAAAGCTTCCGGCCCATTTTTATGAAAAGGCTCTTTTCGTAAAGATTGTTGTTTTTAAAACGAAACTATTTAAGGTTGATTGGAGCGGAAGTGTGAGACTCCTGCGGGAGCAGCGGGACAGGCGTTTACGCCGAGGAGGCTCACTGCCCGCCCCGCGGAAAGCGAGCATCTGGAGGGGAAATCAACCACAACTCACTACCTGGTAAATAGCAACAAAGTATGTGAAAACAGCCTATGAAAAAGAAAGAAATGCAGACAAGGGACAGTCTCAAAAAAAATATAAACAGAAAGAAATCCCCCAAAAAACAACATTGAAAAATGATCCCCATCCGTATAAAGGAAACTGGATTGACTATTCCGGTTAATTAGGAGGCAACATGTCAATATTTTTTATGTTTCTGTTGTTTGTATTAAATATATTCACCATTTTCGCCATCATCGTTTTATATCTTCGGCAAAACCGTTTAAGTAAGGTGGAAAAAGACCAAAAAGCCATGATTGAGGAAATGGACCAACTTTTGTCCGGTTTTTTGATTAAGATGAAACAGGACAACCGGATATTGGTAAAGGCATTCACCAATTCGGTTGCAATGGATTCCGAGCATGATCAAAAAATAAAAGAACATGGCGCAATTAGAGAAACCATGAAAGATAAAGAAGTAAAACAAGAACAAAACATGCTGAAAGAGTATAAAGAGGGAAGAAGTGCCGCGGCTAAAAAGCAGGCGACCAACGCTTACAAAATAATGCCTGAAGACGATGAGGATAATGCTTTACCCGTAATAGTTGAGGACAAATTGGAACTTTCATCAGCTGCCACCACCCTTCCGAACGAGGGGAAGGCGACGGGTAAAGAATTTGCGGACATGTTAAAGGCCTCGGTAAATGAACATTCATTAAATGAACAAGTAGATATGTTAGCTGATCAAGGTCATTCAATTGAAGAAATCGCCAAAAGGTTAGGTCGCGGTCAAACGGAAATAGAGCTATTACTAAAGTTTCGCATGAATAGATAGATATTACTTGATTGAGAAGAATCATTATGGTATATTATGAAATGGTGTTAATACACACGCCCCGTGATTCTTGCAGATGGTGCTGTTTCGACAGTTTCTGTATGAAAATGATCGGTGCGGAGGAAAAACAAAACCATTTAGGAGGAACTAAAATGTCAGTCATTTCTATGAAACAATTGCTTGAAGCTGGTGTGCATTTCGGACACCAAACACGTCGCTGGAACCCGAAAATGAAGAAATATATCTTCACTGAGCGTAACGGCATCTACATCATCGACCTTCAAAAAACAGTTAAAAAGGTTGAAGAAGCTTATAACTTCGTGAAAGAACTAGCTGCTAACGGTGGAACTGTTCTTTTCGTTGGTACTAAAAAACAAGCTCAAGAATCTGTTAAAGAAGAAGCTATCCGTTCTGGTATGTACTATGTAAACCAACGTTGGTTAGGTGGAACTTTAACAAACTTTGAAACAATCCAAAAACGTATTACTCGTCTTAAAGATATCGAAAAAATGGAAGCAAACGGAACTTTCGAAGTCCTTCCTAAAAAAGAAGTTATCCAACTTAAAAAAGAATGGGATCGCTTAGAAAAATTCTTAGGCGGAATTAAAGATATGAAGACTCTTCCAGATGCGATCTTCGTTATCGACCCTCGCAAAGAGCGTATTGCTGTTGCGGAAGCACACAAATTACACATTCCACTTGTAGGTATCGTTGATACAAACTGTGATCCGGATGAAATCGATGTAGTTATTCCTGCGAATGACGATGCAATCCGTGCTGTTAAATTATTAACAGGTAAAATGGCAGATGCTATCTTAGAAGCTAAACAAGGCGAAGAAACAGCAACTGAAACAACTACTGCTTAATAAGCAAAAAAGGTTGCTTATTCAGTAAGAAAAAAGGTGATAAGAGGATAATGCCTTTTATCCCTTTTTTTTGCACTAAATAAGCGTACATAAATCACTGTACGGAATGTTTTTTAAAAGGTATAGTCGATTTTTAAGGAAAAGAAATCATTAAGTATTTAGTTCCGTCAAATTGACTGACTAAGTGGATGGCTTTTCTGGAATATTGCCTTTGCTGTTATTTTCTTTGATGATAACAAGTATTTTTTGGTAAAAATGGGTAAAGATTGAATAAACTGCATTTAATTTGAGGAGGATATATATTATGGCAATCACTGCACAATTAGTTAAAGAATTGCGTGAAAAAACTGGTGCCGGTATGATGGACTGTAAAAAGGCACTTGTACAAACAGAAGGCGATATGGAAAAAGCAATCGATTTCCTACGTGAAAAAGGAATTGCAAAAGCTGCTAACAAAGGCGACCGTATTGCTGCTGAAGGTTTAACTTCAATCGTTGTAGAAGGAAACCAAGCGGTTATTCTTGAAGTGAACTCAGAAACAGATTTCGTTGCAAAAAACGAAGGATTCCAAACACTTGTTAAAGACTTGGCTTCATTCCTTCTTGCTAACAAACCTGAAAGCGTTGAAGTTGCTCTTGAACAAACAATGGAAAATGGAGAAAAAGTTGCAGATCATATCAATGCTGCAGTTGCTAAAATCGGAGAAAAATTAACTCTTCGCCGTTTCCAAGTTGTTACTAAAACAGATAACGACGCATTTGGTGCATACCTTCACATGGGTGGACGTATCAGCGTACTATCAGTTCTTGAAGGTACAACTGACGAAGATGCAGCAAAAGGCGTTTCAATGCACATCGCTGCAATTAACCCTAAATATATCTCTCGTGACCAAGTCGATGCTAGTGAATTAGATCGCGAACGCGAAGTTCTTACTCAACAAGCGCTTAACGAAGGTAAACCAGAAAAAATCGTTGCAAAAATGGTTGAAGGACGTATCAATAAATTCTACGAAGAAATCTGTGTAAACGAACAAGCTTTCGTTAAAAACCCTGATCAAAAAGTGGGACAATTCGTTGAATCAAAAGGCGGAAAAGTCCAATCATTCGTTCGTTATGAAGTAGGGGAAGGTCTTGAAAAACGTCAAGAAAACTTTGCTGAAGAAGTAATGAACCAAGTTAAAAAAGACTAATTGTCAGATAATTAATAATAGGGAACACTCTGGTGTTCCCTATTTTTTGAAATGTCATGAATTTTTGGTAATATTGCAAGAAAGCATGATGAACGAATGAAAAGATTACATAGTTGGAGGTTCTCATGAGTAGCGCTAAATATAAACGTGTAGTTCTAAAATTAAGTGGCGAAGCATTAGCCGGTGAAGAAGGATTTGGAATTAACCCTGCAGTAATTAAATCTATTGCTGAACAAGTCAAGGAAGTGGCTGAGCTTGATGTGGAAGTGGCTGTTGTGGTTGGCGGCGGAAACATTTGGCGCGGCAAAATAGGCAGCGAAATGGGCATGGATCGTGCTAATGCCGATTATATGGGGATGCTGGCTACAGTCATGAACTCATTGGCGTTACAAGACAGCCTTGATCAGCTTGGAATTGAAACGCGTGTACAAACTTCCATCGAGATGAGACAAGTTGCAGAACCATACATTAGACGACGTGCAATCAGGCATCTAGAGAAAAAGAGAGTGGTGATTTTTGCAGCTGGTACAGGTAATCCATACTTCTCAACGGATACCACTGCCGCCCTGCGTGCTGCTGAAATTGAAGCTGATGTCATCTTGATGGCGAAGAATAATGTGGATGGCGTATACAATGCAGATCCGGTTAAGGACAAAAATGCAGTGAAGTATGATAAGCTTTCCTATCTTGATGTGATTAAAGAAGGCTTAGAAGTAATGGATTCGACCGCGTCCTCACTATGCATGGACAATGATATTCCATTGATCGTCTTCTCGATTATGGAAAAAGGTAATATTAAACGAGCCGTACTAGGCGAAACGCTTGGAACTATTGTAAGGGGGAAATAAAAGATGCCGAAACAAGTTATTTCGAATGCGAAAACGAAAATGGAAAAAGCCATTGGAGCGTATACACGTGAATTAGCCAGCATCCGTGCCGGAAGGGCAAATGCCTCATTGCTTGATAAAATCTCGATTGATTATTATGGTTCGCCGACACCGGTTAATCAGGTGGCTGGTATTTCTGTCCCGGAAGCTAGGCTTTTAGTCATTCAACCATATGATAAAACGGTATTGGGTGAAATCGAAAAAGCGATTTTGAAATCAGACTTAGGTTTGAATCCTTCTAATGATGGTTCAATCATCAGGATAGCCATCCCCGCGTTAACTGAAGAACGCAGAAAAGAACTTGTGAAAGTTGTTAAAAAAGAAGCGGAAGAAGCGAAAATAGCTGTCCGTAATGTGCGTCGCGATGCTAATGATGATTTGAAAAAGCTTGAAAAAAATGGTGAAATCACTGAAGATGACTTACGTGGCTATGCTGATGACATCCAAAAGATGACAGATGGCAATATCACGAAAATCGATGATATTACAAAAGATAAAGAAAAAGAAATTTTGGAAGTATAATTTTACTTAAAGAATTGATTAAATAAAGAGGGCCGAATCCATACTGGGTCATGTCTTGATTCTAACATATAGGTGTGCTTAAAAGAGAAAACTGTTATAATAAGGTTTCTCCGATAATGATTACTCCTTGAGTTAGTATGTTGCATGCAAACGTTGGAGGTGGTCCTTTTTTTGCATTTTTCACGGTAATCATAACCGGTTTTAGAAAAAAAAGAAGTAATGATTTCTCCCTTTCTAGCTTCTAATGAAGAAATAATTTTCATAATAATAATATGAGAACCAGTTTTTTTTTGATATTATGATATAGATTCTTTTTAAGCGGCAGAAAGCTTGATATACATAGTGCACGGTAACTTTGCCTTTGTAGAGAGATAAGTACAACCTGATGGGGGACTAACATATGTATTCACTATGGAAGCGTTTAGTTAAAAAAGATGCTTCTTCCGATGTAACTAATAGGATTCAGCATATTAAACAGTTTGATGTTCCTCAGCATATCGCCATCATTATGGATGGAAACGGCCGCTGGGCCAAAAAGCGTGCATTGCCACGTGTGGCAGGTCATCATGAAGGAATGAAAACCGTTCGTAAAATTACGAAAGTTGCCAATAAATTAGGGGTCAAAACTTTGACAGTCTATGCGTTTTCCACTGAAAATTGGAAACGCCCGAAAAGTGAAGTCGACTTTTTGATGAAGCTTCCCCAGGAATTTCTTGGGACATTTTTACCCGAGCTCATTTCTGAAAATGTAAGAGTTGAAACGATCGGGGACCTGTCACTCATTCCCTCACATACTCAAAATGCCGTTAAACGGGCAATGGAAGACACGAAGGATAATGATGGGATGATTCTGAATTTTGCCCTGAACTATGGAAGCCGTGGGGAGATTGTATCTGCAGTGAATAGCATTATTCAAGATGTTAAGAATGGTATAATAAAGGAAAATGCAACTGAGGAAATTATATCCAGTTACCTGATGACCAAACATTTGTCGGATCCTGATTTACTGATCCGTACAAGTGGTGAAATCCGTTTGAGTAATTTCATGCTTTGGCAGGCGGCTTATACTGAGATGTGGTTTACAGAGGTGCTATGGCCGGATTTTAGTGAGGGGCATTTATTGCAGGCAGTTGAGGAGTATCAAAAACGTTCACGAAGATTCGGTGGCGTTTAATTTAGAAGGCGAGGAAAATGGAATAATGAAACAACGAATTATAACGGCGGTCGTAGTTGCCGCTATCTTCATTCCACTAGTCATTTTAGGGGGAGTTCCCTTTTTACTGACAGTTTATCTGTTAGGGTCCATTGGTTTGTATGAACTGATGAAAATGAAAAATTTACGCGTTGTATCTTTTGAGGCGTTACTTTCTCATATATTATTGTGGGTACTTTTATTGCCTAATGAACATACCGCTTTTTTAGCAGAAATAAATTACGATAAAGTGCAAGTCTTCTTAATCGGGGTTTTGCTGCTGTTACTTTATACAGTTGTTTCTAAAAACCGTTTTACTTTTGATGACGCAGGCTTTTTAGTGATTTCAATCTTATACTTGGGAATGGGTTTCTACTTCCTATTTGAAACACGTGACGCTTTAGGACTGGGTCTGATTTATATCTTGCTTACCCTATTCACGATCTGGGCAACCGACTCCGGAGCTTACTTCATAGGTAAATCACTTGGTAAAAGGAAGCTATGGCCAGAAATAAGTCCAAACAAGACTGTGGAAGGATTTATCGGCGGGTTATTTTCTGCGATGGTTGTGGGTGTGCTATTTTACATCTTCTCGAGTCTTGACTACACGTTATTACAATTATTATTGATTTCATTAATCATTGGGGTATTCGGCCAATTGGGGGATCTCGTCCAATCGGCGTATAAACGTCATTATGGGGTTAAGGATTCCGGCAAGCTTCTCCCGGGACATGGCGGAATTTTGGACAGGCTTGATAGCTTGATATTCATTTTACCGATTTTGCATTTATTGCATGTTTTATAATCTAAAAATAGGCAGTGTTATATGAATTAGGAGATGAGCAACTTGAAAAACATCAGCCTTTTGGGCGCGACAGGTTCGATTGGTCAACAAACAGCGGATGTGGTGAGGTCACATCCTGACCAATTCAAGATAGTGGCTCTTTCTGCTGGAAAGAATATAGAATTGGTCAGGACTTATATACAAGAGTTTGAACCGAAACTAGTTTCGGTCCAGACGGAAGAAGACTATCATGTTTTGAAAAGTGAATTCTTCAGCCGCAAAGATATCGAGTTCATGTATGGCGATGAGGGACTGTCTGCTGTTGCTGTATATGATCAGGCGACAATATTGGTCAATGCCGTCATCGGAAGCGTGGGCCTTTATCCGACGCTTCAAGCGATAAAGGCTAAAAAAGATATTGCTATCGCCAACAAGGAGACTTTGGTAACGGCAGGTCATTTGGTCATAAGTGAAGCTAAAAAAGCGGGGGTTCGTTTGCTTCCGGTTGACAGCGAGCATTCCGCTATTTTTCAGGCATTGCAGGGTGAAAAGGAAAAAAATATAGAACGTCTTGTCATTACTGCTTCAGGTGGCAGTTTTCGCGATCGGACCAGGGAAGAATTGAAGGATGTAACGGTGGAAGAGGCATTGAACCATCCGAACTGGTCAATGGGAGCTAAAATCACGATTGATTCAGCATCAATGATGAATAAGGGTTTGGAAGTGATTGAGGCCCACTGGCTATTTGATCTTCCATACGATAAAATTGATGTATTGCTACATAAGGAGAGTATCATCCATTCCATGGTTGAGTTTCATGACTCCAGCGTGATTGCACAACTGGGAACACCGGATATGCGAGTGCCGATTCAATATGCACTTACTTATCCGGACCGTATTCCGTTGGCAGGACGCAAGCGCCTGAATTTGGCTGAAGCAGGCAAACTGCATTTTAGCGATATGGATTTCACTAGATATCCTTGTTTGCAATTCGCCTATAAAGCGGGTAAAATGGGCGGAACGATGACTACCGTGCTGAATGCCGCCAATGAAGCGGCAGTCGCTGCTTTCTTATCTGGAAAGGTATCCTTCCTTGAAATTGAAACGTTAATTGAAAGAGCGCTGAATCAGCATTCCGTGATGGCCCTTCCGGATTTAGAAACGATTCAGGAAGTGGATAATATGACAAGGCAGTATATAGAATCTTTAGTGAAAGATAGGTGACCGGAACATGCAGACTTTAGAAACGATTATAGCGTTCATCATCATTTTTGGCGCTCTTGTATTTTTCCATGAGCTTGGACACTTAGTGTTTGCAAAGCGTGCCGGAATTTTATGCCGTGAGTTCGCAATCGGTTTCGGCCCAAAAGTATTCACATATAAAAAGAAGGAAACCGTTTATACCATTCGATTGCTTCCGCTGGGCGGGTATGTGCGCATGGCTGGTGAAGATGCAGAGAATATAGAATTGAAGCCCGGCTATCGAGTAGGATTGATGTTTGATAATGAAGAGAATGTTACAAAAATCATTTTGAACAATAAAGATAAATATCCTGATATTCGTCTTGTGGAAGTTGAAGTGATTGACCTTGATCATAAGCTTATCCTTACTGGTTATGAAGAAGGTGAGGAAGATAATCTAAAAACGTTTACCATTCATGAAGAAGCGGTAATCGTTGAAAATGGTGTAGAGAACCAGATTGCTCCATATGACCGGCAATTTGCTTCAAAGTCGCTTGGGCATCGTTTCCTGACGATAGTAGCTGGACCAGCAATGAACTTTGTTTTGGCTTTTGTCATTTTTGTGTTGATCGGCCTGTTTCAAGGGGTCGTGGTGGATGAAGCGAAACTTGGTGAGCTGACTGCAGACGGTTCGGCTGTTAATGCCGGGTTAAAATCTGGTGATGTCATTCAATCCATAGAAGGGACGGAAGTCTCATCTTGGGAAGATGTTCAGGAAAGCATTCAAAAGAACCCTGGGCAAGAGATCGAGTTTGTCGTGGACAGGGACGGGAAAACGTTAGAAGTGCCGGTCATTCCACAAGAAGTGGAGAGGAATGGCAAGAAAATCGGGATTATCGGAGTTTACCCTCCAGTTGAAAAAGCACCGATTAAAGCTATACAATACGGTTTTACGGAAACATATTTTTGGACAAAACAAATTTTCATCATCCTTGGTGACCTCGTAACAGGTGGATTTACAATTGACAGCCTATCCGGTCCTGTAGGAATATATAAATCAACTGAAGAAGTAGCGAAACAAGGTTTATTCACGTTAATGAAATGGGCAGGGCTGCTGAGCATTAACTTGGGAATCATGAACTTGCTGCCGCTACCGGCATTGGATGGAGGAAGACTGTTATTCTTTGTTGTCGAATTCTTAAGAGGAAAACCGATCGATCGCCAAAAAGAAGGAATGGTTCACTTCATCGGCTTTGCTTTGCTGATGTTATTGATGATAGTCGTTACATGGAATGACATTCAGCGGTTCTTCTTATAAGACATGTTTGGATAAGGTAAAACAGGCCAGCAGATTTTTCTGTTGGCTGTTTCTTATCTCCAAGAAGGAATAGTCATTTCCTAGTTTTTTAACCGTTTTAGGGAAATAGTTTGTTTTCTAAGGAAATCGTAAGTATAATCGAGAATGAGTATATTAAATTAGCTTTTCTGAATAGCGCAGAAAGACTTTTTTGTATGATATGACCGTATTCATGCTGCAGTATGAATTTTACCGCAGCCGCAGTTTAATTTAAAGGAAATATTGAAGAGGTGCAGATATGAAACAAAGTATGACGTTAATCCCTACATTGAGAGAAGTGCCTGCAGATGCTGAAATCAAAAGTCATCAGCTTCTATTACGTGCAGGATTTATGAGACAAAACTCCAGCGGGGTTTACAGTTTTATGCCGCTTGGAAAAAAGGTGCTTCAAAAGGTTGAAGCGATCGTTCGGGAAGAGTTGGAGAATGCTGGTGCAGTAGAATTATTGATGCCTGCTTTACAACAAGCTGAATTCTGGCAGGAATCTGGACGCTGGTATACCTATGGTCCAGAGTTGATGCGCCTTAAGGACCGCAATAACCGTGAATTTGCGCTAGGTGCCACACATGAAGAAGTGATAACCAGCTTAGTTCGTGATGAGGTGAAATCATACAAGCGTCTTCCTTTAACGGTTTACCAAATCCAAACCAAATTCCGTGATGAAAAAAGACCGCGTTTCGGATTGTTGCGTGGACGTGAGTTCATCATGAAGGACGCTTATTCTTTCCATGCCAATCAAGAAAGCCTGGATGTTGTTTATAAAAATATATATGCAGCATATTCAAATATATTTAGCCGTTGTGGGTTGGACTTCCGTGCCGTCATTGCTGATTCTGGGGCGATGGGCGGAAAGGATACACACGAATTCATGGTCCTATCCGAAATAGGGGAAGATACCATCGCCTATTCTGATACTTCCGAATATGCAGCGAATATTGAAATGGCACCGGTGAGTGTAAAATATGAAAAAAGTTCCGAAGCACAAATTGCACTTGAAAAAATTCATACACCTGGCCAAAAATCTATTGAAGACGTGACTTCATTCTTAAATACAGATGCAGAGAAACTAATCAAATCGCTATTATTTAAAGTGGATGAAAAGTATGTGCTTGTATTGGTACGAGGGGATCATGAAGTCAATGATATCAAGCTGAAGAATTTCTATAACGCTTCAATCGTTGAATTGGTCGATCCGAATGAAACGAAAGAAGTCTTAGGATGTGCAATTGGATCCCTTGGACCAATCAATGTCACTTCTGATGTGGAAGTGATAGCCGATGTTGCCGTAGAAGCAATGGTTAATGGAATCTGTGGTGCAAATGAAGAGGACCATCATTATATGAACGTAAATCCCACTCGTGATTTTAACGTGGACAATTTTATAGACCTTCGTTTCATTCAAGAGGGTGACCCATCACCGGACGGAAACGGAAAAATTAAATTTGCCAAAGGAATTGAGGTAGGCCACGTATTCAAGCTGGGAACAAAATATTCCGAAGCTATGAATGCGACATTCCTAGATGAGAATGGACGGTCTCAGCCTATGATAATGGGCTGTTATGGAATTGGTGTTTCACGTACGCTTGCAGCTGTAGCTGAACAATTCAACGATGAAAAAGGATTGGTCTGGCCAGTGAATTTGGCACCATACCAAGTCCATTTGATTCCAATCAATATGAAGGATGAGGCTCAGGCTGTCCTGGCAGAAGATTTGTATAATGATCTAAAGGCACAAGGCATGGATGTTCTTATGGATGATCGTCAAGAACGTGCTGGCGTAAAATTTGCCGACTCTGACCTGATCGGTCTTCCTGTCAGGGTGACGGTCGGTAAAAAGGCATCCGAGGGAATCGTCGAAGTGAAAATCCGTAAAACGGGTGAGGTTCTTGAAATAGAAAGAGCTAAACTTATTCAAAAGCTTCAAGAAATACTTGGGTAATTTTAAAAATTGGGGAATTAGGCATCATTCAATTGGATGATGCCTTTTTTTTCATGGATTTAGATACTAGTGAAACACTCGTGATATGTTATAATAGCCTCTGATATCATAGTGAAAATGATAATGAATAATATCTTAGAGATAGTAGATAGGGGAGAGAGGAAATGGATCAAAATCCAAATAGCGGTAGAGAGAGATTTCAACTCCTGCTCCAGCAAATGGACTTGACTGAGGATGCCTTTGTGAATTATTTCATAGGTGCCGAAATTGATAAACTCTCAATCGAGAGGGAGTCCAAAAAATGGCATTTTGCCTTTAATATACCTGCATTAATTCCTTGCAGTGTTCATACAAGACTTGCTACTCAATTAGCAAGTACGTTTTCCCATATTGCGAAGGTAACGTTCAACTTAAATGTGGCCAATCCGCAAGTGACGGAACAATTGGTAAAAGAATATTGGAAAAACTGCATTGGCGAGCTTGAAGGAATGTCTCCAGCCCTGTTGTCACTTCTGAATGAACAAGAGCCCGCAGTGAATGGATATAAACTTATCGTAAGCGCCCGGAATGATACGGAGGCTGGCCAATTGAAACGTAAGTACTCCGGCATCATTTCGAATATCTACCAAACTTTCGGTTTTCCCCCGTTGACTCTGGAAGCGGAAGTGAAGGAAACGGTTTCGAATCCTGATTACCAGAAGTTTTTAGAAGAGAAACAAAAGGAAGACGCGGAAAAGGGACTTGCTGCCTTAGTGGAAATGCAGAAAAAAGAATCGGAAAAAGGCGGCGACGAAGGCGTCTACGAAGGACCGGTTAAAATTGGCTATACGATTAAAGAAGATGCGGATTTCCGCAGAATCGAACAGATTATCGATGAAGAACGCAGGATTGCTGTCGAAGGATTCGTGTTTGATGCAGAAGTCCGTGAGTTACGCAGCGGACGGAGCCTCTTGACATTTAAAGTCACGGATTATACAAGCTCAATATTAGTCAAAATGTTTTCGCGTGATAAAGAGGATGCTGCCATACTTGCCCGAGTGAAAAAAGGGATGTGGGTACGTGCCCAAGGCAGTATCCAAAATGATACATTCGTACGTGACCTGGTAATGATCGCAAATGATATAAATGAAATTTCTAAACAAGGACGGCAGGATAAGGCACCTGAAGGTGAAAAGCGTGTAGAACTGCATATGCATACCCCGATGAGCCAGATGGATGCAGTGACGCCTACTTCTGCTCTTGTTGCCCAGGCTGCCAAGTGGGGGCATAAGGCTGTTGCCATTACGGATCACGCAGGTGCACAATCATTCCCTGAAGCTTATAGTGCCGGGAAAAAGAATGGTATTAAAATCCTTTATGGCGTCGAAGTGAACCTTGTGAATGATGGGGTGCCCATTGTTTATAATGAGGCGCATATTCCTTTGGCAGATGCCACCTACGTTGTGTTTGACGTAGAGACGACTGGTCTGTCAGCTGTTTATGATACGATCATTGAATTTGCTGCAGTGAAAATTCGTGACGGGGACATCATTGATAGATTTGAGTCATTTGCGAATCCGCATCACCCATTATCCAATACGACGATAGACTTGACTGGAATCACTGATGATCTCGTGGAAAATGCTCCAGAAGTCTCGGAAGTACTAGAAAAGTTCAAGAACTGGGCAGGCGATGCGATCCTTGTTGCCCACAACGCAGCCTTCGATATGGGCTTTTTGAATATAGGTTATAAAAACATGGGATATCCTAAAGCTTCCAATCCTGTTCTTGATACATTGGAACTTGGCCGTTTCTTATATCCGGAGTTTAAAAACCACCGGTTAAATACATTATGTAAAAAGTTCGATATTGATTTGACCCAGCATCATAGGGCCATTTATGATGCCGAAGCTACAGGTTACCTTATGCTGAAGATGCTGAAGGATGCAATGGAAAAAGAGATTACCCATCATGATCAGCTTAATGACAATATGGGTAAAGGAAACGCTTATCAGCGTTCCCGGCCATCCCATTGTACGTTGATCGCGCAAACACAGGCTGGCTTAAAAAACCTTTTCAAGTTAATTTCAATATCGCACATCGATTATTTTTATCGTGTTCCCCGGATACCGCGTTCACAACTTAAAAAGTATCGTGAAGGAATTTTGGTCGGATCGGGATGCGATAAAGGGGAAGTTTTTGAAGGGATGATGCAGAAGGGGTTTGAGGAAGTCGTCGAAATCGCAGAATTCTACGATTATCTTGAAATTCATCCGAAGGAAGTATATCAGCATCTGATTGATCTTGAATATGTCCGGGATGATAAATCGTTAGAAACGATCATCTCCAATATCGTCAAGCTTGGTGAAAAATTGGATAAGCCAGTCGTAGCGACGGGAAATGTACATTATTTGGATCCGAATGATAAAATTTACCGGAAAATCCTTGTAAATTCACAAGGTGGAGCAAACCCGCTGAATCGTCATAAGCTTCCTGACGTACATTTTCGGACAACTGATGAAATGCTACGGGAATTTTCCTTCCTTGGTTCAGAGAAAGCCAAAGAGGTCGTGGTAACCAACACCAATAAAATCGCTGATATGATTGATGAAATCAAGCCAATCAAGGATGAGCTATATACACCTAAAATTGAAGGTGCCGAAGAAGAGATGCGTGAGATGAGTTATGGCATGGCAAGGAAGATCTATGGAGAGAACCTGCCGGAAATCGTGGAAGCCCGTCTTGAGAAAGAATTGAAAAGCATCATTGGCCACGGTTTTGCCGTTATTTATTTAATTTCTCATAAACTAGTAAAAAAATCATTGAATGATGGTTATCTCGTTGGCTCAAGGGGATCGGTTGGATCATCTTTCGTTGCCACGATGACTGAAATTACGGAGGTAAATCCTCTTCCGCCACATTATGTATGTCCGGAGTGCAAGAAATCCGAATTCTTCAATGACGGTTCTGTAGGTTCGGGGTTTGACCTCCCAGATAAGGACTGTCCCGAATGTGGCATAGCTTATACAAAAGACGGGCATGATATCCCGTTTGAAACCTTCCTTGGATTTAAAGGAGATAAGGTTCCTGATATCGATTTGAACTTCTCTGGTGAATATCAGCCAAAGGCCCATAACTACACTAAAGTCTTATTCGGTGAAGAATATGTATATCGTGCGGGAACGATTGGTACTGTCGCTGAAAAAACAGCCTATGGATATGTAAAAGGGTATTCCGCTGATAATAACATCCATATGCGCGGAGCTGAGACTGATCGACTTGTTGCCGGTTGTACTGGGGTGAAACGGACGACAGGACAGCATCCAGGCGGAATAATCGTTGTACCTGATTATATGGATATTTATGATTTCACACCTATTCAATTCCCTGCTGATGACAGGAATTCCGAATGGAAAACAACTCACTTTGATTTTCATTCCATTCACGATAATATTTTGAAACTAGATATCCTTGGACATGATGATCCGACTGTGATCCGGATGCTTCAAGACTTAAGCGGCATCGATCCAAAGACCGTTCCCACAGATGATCCTGAAGTAATGAAAATATTCAGCAGTACCGAATCTTTAGGAGTTACAGAAGAACAGATCATGTGTAAAACGGGTACGCTCGGCATTCCCGAATTTGGAACGCGTTTCGTCCGGCAGATGCTTGAAGATACGAAACCTACGACATTTTCCGAGCTTGTTCAGATCTCAGGGCTTTCTCATGGTACCGATGTGTGGCTGAGCAATGCACAGGAACTGATCCACAACCGGATATGCACACTAAGTGAGGTTATAGGCTGTCGTGATGATATTATGGTTTATCTGATTTATCAAGGACTCGATCCATCCCTAGCGTTCAAAATTATGGAATCTGTACGTAAAGGGAAAGGGCTCTCGGAGGAGTTTGAAGAGGAAATGAGGAAAAATGAGGTGCCGGAATGGTACATCGATTCATGTAAGAAGATTAAATACATGTTCCCGAAAGCCCATGCTGCAGCATACGTCTTAATGGCTGTCCGGATAGCCTATTTTAAAGTGCATCTGCCTTTATTGTATTATGCAGCCTATTTCACAGTGCGTGCCGATGATTTTGAAATCGATGCCATGACACGGGGGCCGCAAGCAATAAAAACCAAAATGGAAGAAATTACTGTAAAGGGATTGGATGCATCCACAAAGGAAAAGAATACATTGACGGTTATTGAACTAGCTTTGGAAATGTGTGAACGCGGATATGCGTTCGCTAAAGTGGATTTGTACAAATCAAGTGCTGATCAATTCTTAATTGAAGGAAATACTTTGATACCGCCTTTCAATTCAATACCTGGTCTTGGAACGAATGCTGCCATCAATATCGTCAACGCACGCAAGAATGGTGAATTCCTCTCGAAAGAAGACCTACAACAACGGGGGAAGGTTTCGAAGACCATCCTTGAATACCTTGATAAACAAGGCTGTCTGGAGTCATTGCCTGAACAAAATCAGTTATCATTATTTTAAAGAGGAAACTGTTGTCAAAAAGGAAGAAACAGACATGGTATTTGCATAAATATCTTGATTATGGTATATTTTTATTGGAAATACTAAGAGGAACCAATGGCAAGAGTGGGGAAACCCACTCTTTCGTGTTGTATTGACCATTTAATTTTGAATCCGAAACCAAGCGCATACAACGCACGTATGGAGGAAACAAATGAGTAAAAAGGTAACGGAAGTTGTAGAGGAATTTGCATTACCAATTCTTGAAGAATTGCAGCTTGAATTAGTCGAAGTGGAGTATGTGAAGGAAGGTAAAAGCTGGTTCCTTCGAGTGTACATTGATAAAGAAACAGGCGTAGATATTGAAGATTGCGGAAATGTGAGTGAAAAACTCAGTGAAAAGCTTGATGAGGTTGATCCGATTCCACAAAATTATTTTCTCGAAGTTTCATCTCCCGGAGCTGAAAGGCCTCTGAAAAAAGAGAAGGATTTCCTTAAAGCTATCGGTAAAAATGTTTACATAAAAACATACGAGCCCATTTTAGATGAAAAAGAATTCGAAGGAATCTTAACCAGTTTCGATGGTAAAGAAGTGACACTCGAAGTCAGAATCAAGACAAGAAAGAAAACCATCGTCATACCATTCGAAAAGGTGGCCAAAGCAAGATTGGCGATTACCTTCTCTTAAGTCAAGCAAATCATTAATTTAAATATCCGTAAGAGGGATCACCATGGGCAATGAGTTATTGGATGCTCTCTATATTTTAGAAAACGAAAAAGGAATTTCCAGGGAAGTTTTGATCGACGCGATTGAAGCTGCTCTTATATCGGCATATCGCCGTAACTTTAACCAAGCACAAAATGTACGTATCGACTTGAACCTTGGTAAAGGAACTATGCGTGTATTTGCCAGAAAAGACGTTGTTGACGAAGTATTCGATTCACGTCTGGAAATTTCTGTTGAAGAAGCAAGAGCAATTGATCCCAACTACCAGTTAGAGGATATTGTCGAAATGGAAGTAACACCAAAGGATTTCGGCCGTATCGCTGCACAAACTGCAAAACAAGTCGTTACTCAAAGAGTGCGTGAAGCAGAACGAGGCATCATTTATGCCGAATTCATTGATCGGGAAGAGGATATCATGACTGGCATCGTTCAACGCCAAGATTCACGATTCATCTATGTGAGCCTAGGTAAAATCGAAGCTTTGCTCCCGGTGAATGAGCAAATGCCGAATGAACAGTATAAACCTCATGATCGCATTAAAGTTTTCATCACTAAAGTTGAAAAAACTTCTAAGGGCCCGCAAATTTTTGTATCCCGTTCACATCCTGGCCTTTTAAAACGTTTATTCGAAATCGAAGTGCCTGAAATTTTTGATGGAACAGTAGAAATTAAGTCAGTTGCCCGCGAAGCAGGCGACCGTTCAAAAATCTCCGTGCACTCAGATAACGAAGAAGTCGATCCTGTCGGTTCATGTGTAGGCCAAAAAGGACAACGTGTTCAGGCCATCGTCAATGAGTTGAAGGGTGAAAAAATCGATATCGTTAAATGGTCGGAGAATCCGGTCATTTTCGTTGCGAATGCTTTAAGCCCTTCAAAAGTACTTGAAGTTATCGTAAAAGAAGAGGAAAAGGCGACGACTGTGATCGTTCCGGATTATCAGCTTTCCCTGGCAATTGGTAAGCGCGGACAAAATGCCCGTTTAGCTGCCAAACTTACAGGCTGGAAAATTGATATCAAGAGTGAAACGGAAGCCCGCGAAGCTGGTATTTATCCAGTGGAAGAACAAGAATTCCTTTTGAGCAGAGATAGTTATGTTAATGAAGAGGAAACAGATTTCGAAGAGGATAACGAGTAATTCAGAGGTGAAAAAAGATGAATAGCCGAAAAAAAATCCCGATGCGTAAATGTGTGGCTACAGGTGAAATGAAGCCGAAGAAAGAACTCATTCGCATCGTTCGATCTAAAGAAGGGGAAGTCAGCCTTGATCCGACCGGAAAGAAATCGGGAAGGGGAGCTTATTTGACTCTTGATCGGGATGTTATCGAGCTGGCCAAAAAGAAAAACGTGCTGGCTAATCACCTTAGTACCCAAATCGATTCTTCCCTTTATGAACAATTGCTTGAATTAGTGAATAAGGAGAAAAACTAACACCATGACCCAACAACAATGGATGTCTCTATTAGGTTTGGCCAATCGGGCACGCAAGCTAATTTCGGGTGAAGAATTAGTGGTTAAAGAGATTAGAAGCGGTAATGCCAAAGTTGTTATTTTATCCGCGGACGCTTCAAAAAACACTGAAAAAAAAATATCTGATAAGTGCGCATTTTATCAGGTTCCTTTAAAAAGAGTCGAAAGCAGGTCTATGCTCGGCCATGCGATAGGTAAGGATGCTAGAGTTGCCGTCGCAGTTCTGGATGAAGGTTTTGCACAAAAACTCCGAACGCTGCTCGATTAAATTTTACGGGGGTGAACGTATGACAAAATTGCGTGTATATGAATATGCAAAACAAAAGAACGTTTCAAGCAAGGATGTAATAAATAAACTTAAAGAAATGAATATAGAGGTAACAAACCATATGACAGCATTAGACGATTCAACTGTAAATAAATTAAACGATTCAATTAAACCTAAAAACGAAGATAAAAGCCAAGCTGCTGAACCAAAGGCAAACGCTACGGTTGCAAAGTACGAAGCTGAAGCGGATGAAAAGAGCACAGTTAATAAAGAAAAACTGAAGAAGAAACCACCAGTTAAACCTGTAGGTACGAAAAAACCAACGGGGCAGTTTAACAGGGGCCGCAATAATAAGAATAAAAATAATAAACAAAGACAACAAGCCCCACAGGCTCCCGTTACAAAGCGTAAGGAAAGAGAACTTCCAGAGAAAATTACGTTTTATGAGTCTTTGACCGTTATGGAACTTGGTAAAAAACTTCATCGTGAACCTTCTGAAATCATTAAAAAGCTCTTTATGCTTGGTGTTATGGCTACAATCAACCAAACTTTGGATAAAGATGCAATTGAATTGATTTGTACAGAATACGGTGTAGTGGCCGAAGAAGAGATTCGTGTTGACCTGACCGACCTTGAGTCACTAGTCACTGAAGACGCTTCTGAAGATTTGATTGAACGTCCGGCTGTCGTAACGATCATGGGGCACGTTGACCATGGTAAAACGACATTGCTTGATTCTATACGCCATACAAAAGTTACAGAAGGCGAAGCAGGCGGAATAACTCAGCATATCGGTGCTTATCAAGTTAAAGTAAACGATAAGAAAATAACATTCCTAGATACACCAGGACATGCTGCTTTTACAACAATGCGTGCCCGCGGTGCACAAGTTACTGATATCACGATCCTGGTTGTTGCGGCGGATGATGGTGTTATGCCTCAAACGATTGAAGCGATTAACCATGCTAAAGCGGCAGAAGTACCAATTATCGTCGCTGTCAATAAAATGGATAAAGAAGCTGCCAATCCGGACCGTGTCATGCAAGAATTGACTGAACATGGTTTAGTTTCTGAAGCTTGGGGCGGAGACACAATTTTCGTACCAATTTCAGCTAAAAACGGTGAGGGTATCGATAGCTTGCTTGAAATGATTCTTCTTGTCAGTGAAGTGGAGGAGTATAAAGCGAATCCATCTCGTAAAGCAAATGGAACGGTTATCGAAGCGCGTTTGGATAAAGGTCGCGGATCGGTTGCTACTTTGCTTGTTCAAAACGGTACGTTGAAAGTCGGAGATCCGATTGTTATCGGTAATACATTCGGCCGTGTCCGTGCTATGCTTAACGATCTTGGACGCCGTGTTAAGGATGCAGGTCCTTCAACACCGGTTGAAATCACTGGATTGAACGAAGTACCACAAGCCGGTGATCGTTTCATCGTCTTTGAAGATGAGAAAACGGCCCGTCAAGTTGGGGAAGTGCGTGCACAGAGACAACTTGCTTCACAACGTAATGAAAAATCCCGTGTAACCTTAGATACATTGTTCGAGCAAATGAAAGAAGGGGAAATTAAAGAATTGAACATCATTCTAAAAGCGGATGTTCAAGGTTCTGCGGAAGCAGTAGCCGCTTCCCTGAATAAAATAGAAGTGGAAGGCGCTAAAGTGAAAATCATTCACACTGGCGTCGGTGCAATTACAGAGTCTGACATCATCCTTGCTACAGCTTCCAATGCAATCGTCATCGGATTTAACGTCCGTCCTGACGTGAATGCAAAGCGTGCAGCTGAATCAGAAAATGTTGATGTCCGCCTACACCGCATCATCTATAAAGCGATCGAAGAGATCGAGTCGGCTATGAAAGGGATGCTTGATCCTGAATTCGAAGAAAAAATTATCGGTCAGGCTGAAGTTCGTACTACTTTCAAAGTATCTAAAGTAGGTACGATTGCCGGTTCATATGTCACAGAAGGAAAAATTACACGTGATAGCGGTATTCGCTTAATTCGTGAAGGTGTCGTCATTTACGAAGGTGAAATTGATGCATTGAAACGTTTTAAAGATGATGTAAAAGAAGTGGCAACGAACTATGAGTGCGGTATTACCATTAAAAATTACAACGACCTTAAAGAAGGCGATGTAATCGAAGCTTATGTAATGGAAGAGATTGAACGTAAATGATCGTTGGCTCTGTCCAATGTGAATGCATCATCTATGACACCCATTCATTGAAAGAAAAACGGGCCGTGCTCCAGCGTGTCATGACACGGCTTAAACAGAAGTTCAATATTTCTGTAGCCGAGACCGATTTTCAGGATTTATGGCAGCGGACAAAGATTACTATCGTAACCGTAACATCCTCAAGGAAGGCTACAGAGCGGGAACTTCAAAATGCCCTTAAATTTCTAGATTCTTTTCCGGAACTAGAGCGAACAATAACAGATATAGACTGGCTTTAGGCTATCGAGGTGATATTATGAGCCTTCGTTCAAATCGTGTTGGCGAACAAATGAAAAAAGAGCTGAGTGAAATTATCGGCCGAAAAATTAAAGATCCAAGAATCGGATTTGTAACTGTGACGGATGTTGAGGTTACAGGCGATTTACAGCAGGCAACAGTTTATATTTCCGTTTTGGGTGACCAGGAACAACGGGAGAAAACCCTGCAAGGCCTAGCAAAGGCAAAAGGATTCATGCGTTCAGAAATTGGGCAAAGAATCCGCCTGCGCAAGACCCCTGAGCTGTTTTTTGAATTTGATGAATCAGTTGATTATGGTAACCGTATCGAGTCGTTGATTTCCCAAATCAATTCAGAGGACAAACCGGCTGAAAAAGACGAAGAATAAGCAAGCAGTAAAAGGAGGCCGACTCAAAAAGTGCTTTGCACTTCTTGAAGTCGGTCTCTTTTTTTTGAAAATGAAATATTTAAAAATCAAAAAAACACCTTTCGGAATTGAAATTTATTTTGCTTCATGATAACCGTTTAGGGTGTTTTATAAATGATGAGGTGAAAGCGTGAACGGTATTCTTCCATTATGGAAACCCAAGGGATTGACATCCCATGATTGTGTTTTTAAATTAAGAAAGATTTTAAAGACGAAAAAGGTTGGGCATACAGGTACTTTAGATCCCGATGTAACAGGGGTTTTACCTATTTGTATTGGCAGGGCAACTAAAATTGCTGAATATTTGACAGAAGCCGGCAAAGCGTATGAAGGGGAAGTGACCCTTGGTTTTTCAACGACAACTGAAGACGCAAGCGGTGAAAAAGTGGAAGAGAAAAAGGTTGAACAAGTGATTCCGCGTGAACGGATTCTAGAGATGCTCGAATCATTGACTGGGAAAATTGAACAGACTCCGCCAATGTTTTCGGCTGTTAAGGTAAACGGGAAGAAGTTATATGAATATGCTCGTGCAGGAGTAGAAGTGGAGAGGCCGACAAGAGAGGTCTCCATCTATGAAATTACCCTTCTCGATGATCGTTCTGAATTCAAAGGGGAAACCATTTCTTTCCGTTTTCGCGTCAAGTGCAGCAAAGGTACGTATATTCGGACACTTGCAGTCATGATGGGTGAAGAATTGGGGTTTCCTGCCCATATGTCAGATTTAACCCGTATTGAATCAGCAGGTTTTAAGCAAGAGGATTGTTTTACATTTGCTGAGGTGGAAGCATTCATGGAAACCGAACGAACTGATGGTTTTCTGTTGCCCTTGGAGCGGGGATTGTTTCATTTGCCCAAATTTCAGATTAGTGATAAAGTAGCAAAGAAAGTACTTAACGGTGCGGTATTGGAACAAACAGAGGATGTCATTGTTGAAAAAGGTACGCCTTTTGTGATGGTCGACCCATCCGGTAAGGCGATTGCCATTTATCAAATACATCCGACAAAAGTGGGGTTAATTAAACCTGTAAAAGTATTGGCACAAGAATTATAGACCGTTTTACCGTCGGAAAGAGGAGATTGAAAGGTGAAAGTGATCGCAATAGAGCATCCTCATCAATTTAAATCGGATGATTTTCCTGAGCTTGTAATGGCGCTTGGATTTTTTGATGGTATACATAAAGGACATCAGATTGTTATTCAAACCGCCAAGCAAAAAGCCGATGAAATGAATCTTAAGTCAGCAGTCATGACATTTGACCCGCATCCTTCAGCAGTACTGGGGAGGAAAACGGAAAATATCCGCTATATTACTCCACTTGAAGATAAGGTGGATATCATAGAGTCGATGGAGATAGATTATTTATTCATAGTCCATTTCAGCAAGGAATTTGCTTCGGTACTGCCGGAACGGTTCGTTGACGAATACATTGTCGGGCTGAATGTCCGTCACGTCGTAGCAGGCTTTGATTATTCATACGGTCGCTATGGTCAAGGGTCAATGAAAGATTTGCCTGTTTACGCCCAAGGAAGGTTTTCTCAGACTGTCGTTGAAAAACAGACACTTGAAGATGAAAAGGTTAGTTCGACGAGAATCAGGGAAACTCTCGGTAATGGCAACTTTTCCGACTTTTATCATTTGGCTGGCCGGCGCTATTTAACGAAAGGGCATGTCATCCACGGAGAAAAACGGGGCAGGAAGTTGGGATTCCCCACCGCTAATATTGAAGTAAGTGACGATTATATCTTCCCTGCTGCAGGCGTATATGCAGTCAGGATCAAAATAAGCGGTAAATGGTATTGCGGAGTTTGCAATGTCGGTTACAAACCTACGTTCCACGAAGAAAAGCCTAAATACCCTACTGTGGAGGTCCATGCCTTGGAGTTCTCAAGAGATATATATGGCGATCAGGTTTCGGTTGAATGGCATACAAGGCTTCGGAGTGAGCAGAAATTTTCCGGACTTGAAGCATTGGTCGCTCAGATCGAAACGGATAAGCAAAATGCAATAGTCTATTTTTCAAAACTGAAAGCATAAAAAGGGCAGTAATAGACAAGACTTGCAATTTTAATGAAAAACATGTATTCTATTGTATGTATGAAAATAACCATTGCTTGGCTAGTCGAGACTCCGACGCTGGCTCGGTAATAGGTGATTTTACAGAATTTTAGGAGGAATAATAACATGGCAATTACACAAGTACGCAAAAACGAACTTATCGCTGAGTTCAGAACTCACGATACTGACACTGGGTCTCCAGAAGTTCAAATCGCAGTTTTAACAGAAGAAATCAACAACTTGAACGGTCACTTACGCACACATAAAAAGGACCATCATTCACGTCGCGGTCTTCTTAAAATGGTAGGTAAACGTCGTAATCTTTTAACTTACCTACGTAACACAGACGTTACTCGTTACCGTACACTAATTAACAAATTAGGTCTACGTAGATAATTTTTTCAGGAAGGCGGGAAATTTCCCGCTTTTTTGATGTTAATCAAATGATTTGGACGTGTTCTACTTAAAGGCTGAGCCTTCGTCCTTGGGACTCGGCAGGAGCCGGGTCCTTTTCCATTTATAAATGATCAGGATATACATAATCAAATGAATGAAATTTTTATTCATTTTACTGTTAATGCTTGTTTTTTTCGTGCATAATAGGAATAGTTTGGTTTTAACTCGAGTTCAGTTACTTTCACATATAAATGATTTAATCCAATACAGGTTTAGGTAAACTAAGCCTTTAAGTGAAGATTCAGAGAGGGGTTTAATAAATGGGACAGGAAAAACATACGTATTCATTTGACTGGGCCGGCCGTAATGTAACGGTAGAGATAGGGCAATTGGCCAAACAAGCGAACGGAGCAGTTTTAGTCCGTTATGGAGAAACTGCTGTATTAAGTACAGCAACAGCTTCGAAAGAGCCTAGAAATGTCGACTTCTTCCCTTTGACAGTCAACTACGAAGAAAGACTTTATGCAGTCGGCAAAATTCCAGGTGGCTTCATCAAACGTGAAGGCCGACCAAGTGAAAGGGCAATTCTTGCAAGCCGTTTAATTGATCGTCCAATCCGCCCGCTATTTGCTGACGGCTTCAGGAACGATGTTCAGATCATCAGCATGGTCATGAGTGTCGATCAAGATTGCTCTTCTGAAATGGCAGCGATGCTTGGATCATCCCTTGCACTTTCAGTTTCCGATATTCCATTCGAAGGTCCAATTGCTGGAGTTGTAGTAGGAAGAATCAATAATGAATTCATGATTAACCCTACTGTTGACCAACTTGCAAAAAGTGACATCAATTTGACGGTTGCCGGTACTAAAGATGCTATCAACATGGTTGAAGCCGGAGCTAATGAAGTACCAGAGGAAACCATGCTTGAAGCAATCATGTTTGGACATGATGAAATCAAGAAAATCATTGCATTCCAAGAGAAAATCGTTGCTGAAATCGGCAAGAAAAAAATGCAGATCGCTTTATATCAGGTGGATGCAGAGCTGGAAGCAGAAGTGAAAGGCCTATGTGAAGCCGACTTGAACAAAGCTGTACAAGTTCAGGAAAAACATGCTCGTGAAGACGCGATTAAAGAAGTGAAAGATCGTGTATTGGCTCATTATGAAGAAGAAACTGATGAAGCTAAATTAAAACAAATCAAAGAAATCCTGAATAAATTGGTCAAATCTGAAGTACGCCGTTTAATTACGGAAGAAAAAGTGCGTCCGGATGGCCGTAATCCTGACGAAATCAGACCATTATCATCAGAAGTTACCATTCTGCCCCGTACACATGGTTCTGGATTGTTCACACGCGGACAAACCCAAGCACTATCCATCTGTACTTTAGGTGCACTTGGTGATGTGCAGATTCTGGATGGGCTTGGAACCGAAGAGTCAAAACGTTTCATGCACCACTATAACTTCCCACATTTCAGTGTTGGTGAAACTGGTCCTATCCGTGGAGCAGGTCGCCGTGAAATTGGTCATGGTGCACTTGGTGAAAGAGCATTGGAACCTGTCATTCCAAACGATAAAGACTTCCCTTATACAATCAGACTTGTTTCAGAAGTGCTTGAATCAAACGGTTCAACTTCACAAGCAAGTATCTGTGCAAGCACTTTGGCAATGATGGATGCTGGTGTTCCATTGAAGGCTCCAGTTGCCGGTATTGCAATGGGCCTTGTCAAAACTGGTGAGCACTATACAATCTTAACGGATATTCAAGGTATGGAAGATCATCTTGGAGATATGGACTTTAAAGTCGCAGGTACCTCAAAAGGTGTTACTGCCCTACAAATGGACATTAAGATTGAAGGTCTATCAAGAGAGATCCTTGAAGAAGCTTTACTTCAAGCCAAACACGGCCGGATGCATATTTTGGAGTCAATGATGTCAACAATCAATCAACCGCGTGAGCAGTTATCCAAATATGCTCCTAAAATCGTTACAATGTCTATAAATCCGGATAAAATCCGTGATGTCATTGGACCGAGCGGAAAACATATCAATAAAATCATTGAAGAAACTGGCGTGAAAATCGACATCGAGCAAGATGGAACGGTATTCATATCTTCTACAGATGAACCAATGATTCAAAAAGCGAAGAAAATCATTGAGGATATCGTACGTGAAGTCGTAGTCGGCGAACTATACTTAGGTAAAGTGAAACGTATTGAAAAGTTCGGTGCTTTCGTTGAAATCTTCAATGGTAAAGACGGTTTGGTGCATATTTCCGAACTGGCTGAAGAAAGAGTCGGAAAAGTGGAAGATGTCGTTTCACTTGGCGATGAGTTATTGGTTAAAGTTACTGAGATTGATAAGCAAGGAAGGGTAAACCTTTCCCGTAAAGCGGTCCTGAAAGAGCAAAAAGAGGCAGCTAACCCTTCTCAATCGTAATAGAAATGAAATTCCGGCATGCGATTCTTTGTGAATCTGCATGCTTTTTTTTGTAAAAAGCATTGGGATAATACATAGCATGAATGGCATTAATAGTATGTCATGTTCTACCTTGTCCGTTTTCTTCATACATTTTGGTATGAAGGGGGCGTAAAAAATGAATAATAAATGGAAGCAGATAGTTGCGATAAGTGCCATTGCAGGTATATCATGGTTATTAGTGCAAAATCCATATACACAAATTTATTTGACCCAATTAACAGATCATTCAGTTGCTTCAATGAAGCAAGAAGATGAGCTTCTTTTACAAATAAAAGAATCAACAAAAAAATATGAGATTGCACCAGAGGATGCACGAATAGATTCGGTATGGAAAACCATTCCTGCATATAATGGCCTGAAGGTAAATATTGATGATTCGTATAAAGCCATGAAGAAGGAGGGTGTGTTCGATAAGGATAAGCTGGTATTTCAGCAGGTCCCTGCAAAGATACACTTAGAGGATCTGGATCCGGCTCCGATTTACCGGGCCCATCCCAAAAAGCCGGTGGTTTCATTTTTAATCAATGTGGCCTGGGGGAATGAATACTTACAAGATATGTTGGCTGTGCTGAAAGAGAATAATGTCAAGGCCACTTTTTTCCTTGAAGGTAATTGGACCAAGAAAAATCCAGATTTGGCCAAGATGATTAAGGGTGGCGGGCATGAAATAGGAAATCATTCTTATTCACATCCCGATATGAAAAACATATCCGCACAAGCTACACGTGAGGAAATTCGAAAAACGAACGAAGTCATTGAAGCGGTGACAGGTTCGAAGATGAAATGGTTCGCGCCACCAAGTGGCAGCTACCGGGATGAAACGGTGAAAATCGCGGATTCTTTCGGTCTGGAAACAGTCATGTGGAGTGTGGATACGATCGACTGGCAAAAACCAAGCCCTGAAGTCCTACAACAACGAGTGCTTTCTAAGGTACACCCAGGAGCATTTATTTTAATGCATCCGACGGAATCTACTGCAAAATCATTGGAAACGTTAATAATTGAAATAAAAAAGAAAGACCTGGATGTTGTTACCGTTTCGGAAGCTGTAGATGAAGAGCGATCGAATCCATAATGTTTTGGTTACGATAGCAGCATAGAATGATTGGGAGGAATGTTAGTTGATTAAGAAATACACGTGTCAAAATGGAGTTAGAATTGTATTGGAAAATATTCCAACAGTACGCTCAGCAGCAATTGGAGTATGGATCAAAACAGGTTCACGAAATGAAACACCTGAATTGAATGGGGTTTCACATTTCCTGGAGCATATGTTCTTTAAAGGGACAACTACGAGGAATGCGCGTGAAATTGCCGAGTCGTTCGATAGTATTGGCGGACAGGTAAATGCATTCACTTCAAAAGAGTATACATGCTATTATGCTAAAGTAATGGATAACCATGCAAGCTATGCGCTTGAAATACTTGCCGATATGTTCTTCAATTCAACATTTGATGGGGAAGAATTGAAAAAAGAAAAAAATGTAGTCTACGAAGAAATCAAAATGTACGAAGACACACCGGATGACATTGTCCATGACCTCTTAAGCAAGGCGGTTTATGAAAATCATCCTCTTGGCTATCCAATACTAGGGACGGAAAATACCCTTGAAACATTCAATAGTGATACATTGAAAAAATACGTCCATGATATGTATACACCTGATAAAGTAGTGGTTTCCATTGCGGGTAATGTGGATGAAAAATTGATTCAAGAGGTCGAAAGCTACTTTGGGTCGTATCAAGGTGGGGAAGATCGTCTTGAGTTGGTGAAACCTTCCTTTCATCAAAATAGGATCACCCGTAAAAAAGAAACAGAACAAGCCCACTTATGCCTTGGTTACAAAGGATTGGAAATCGGCAATGATAAAACATACAGCTTAATTACCTTGAATAATATTCTTGGAGGAAGCATGAGTAGCCGCCTATTCCAGGACGTCAGGGAACAACGCGGCCTTGCCTATTCCGTGTACTCCTATCATTCCAGCTATCAAGATAGCGGTTTGGTGACAGTCTATGGGGGGACAGGCACAAATCAACTCGACAGCCTATATGAAACCATTCAGGAAACACTGGATACATTAAAGAGGGATGGCATTACAGAAAAGGAATTACGAAATAGTAAAGAACAGCTTAAAGGAAGCTTGATGCTCAGCCTTGAAAGCACGAATAGCCGGATGAGCCGAAACGGAAAAAATGAACTTATGTTGGGTGAGCACCGTTCCCTTGATGATATTATCATCAAAATTGACGAGGTGACAGAGGATACCGTCAATGAACTGGCAAACCAGATATTTACGGAACATTCCTTGTCATTAGTGAGCCCGTTGGAAAACTGGGACAAATAAAAACGAACAAGCCTGCACCTTCCCTTTTATTAATGGGAGGTCAGGCTTTTTTTATAATGGAAGGGCCGGGACGGTGTTATGGACAATATTTAGATAAATGCCTTCTAAGTTCCCCTTTTTCGGATATAGATTGAATAGAAGGTGAAAAAGGGGGAGCTATAATTGAGATTGAGCGAACTGAGCGGTAAGGAAATAGTCGATGTGAATAGGGCGGAAAGATTGGGAATCCTTGGTCAGACGGATTTGGAAATAGATGAAACTGGACAAATTACCACGTTGATCATCCCTTCTGTCAAATGGTTCGGCCTTTTAAGGAATGGCAGTGAAATAAGAGTGCCATGGGAACATATAAAAAAAATCGGATCGGATATGGTCATCATTGATTTTCAGGAAGGACTTTCACTTAAAGATGGAGAGCAAATGGACGGGTGAAGACCTCACACTCCATTCTCCTTGGAATGTCTGGATATGGTCTCTCGAAAACGCCTTAGCTGGCAATGGCTAAGGCGTTTTTTCTTTTCTTATCACCGTTTTTTAAGTGAAAACATAAGATGGCAGGGTAACTAGAGAATGCAGCAAAAACCGAGTTGCTTCTTGAGGGAAGTTTATCATGAGGCGGGGAATGTTTAGGATCTTTTATATAAAGAAGGTGACGGTTTTAATGCTCACAGGCATGCAAATCGCTGTAATTGGTGGAGATGCGCGTCAGCTTGAAGTTGTCCGTAAACTGACGGAGCTTGATGCGAAGCTATTATTGGTAGGGTTTGAACAGCTCGACCATGCTTTTACCGGTGCGGTTAAGGAAAAAATGAAAGATATAAATTTCAACGAAATTGATTCTGTTATTTTACCTGTCCGGGGCACGGATTCAGATGGAAAAGTGGAAACGATCTTTTCCAGTGAAGAGGTTGTTTTGACTGAAGAAATGATAAAAAAGACCCCGGCACATTGCATTTTTTATGCAGGAATCAGTAACGATTACCTCAATGGGATATTTAAGAAAGCGGATCGTAAACTTGTGCTATTGTTCGAACGTGATGATGTGGCTATTTATAATTCCATTCCCACTGTAGAGGGTGCGATCATGATGGCCATTCAACATACGGATTTTACTATCCATGGATCGAATGTAGCCGTTCTTGGGCTGGGAAGGGTCGGTATGAGTGTAGCCCGGTCATTCCAGGCCCTTGGAGCAAAAGTGAAGGTGGGGGCAAGAAAAAGCGAAGATATTGCGAGGATCAGTGAAATGGCACTAACCCCTTTTCATTTAAATGATCTTGCTGAAGAAATGAAAAATGTTGATATATGTATCAATACGATTCCTTTTCCGATAATTACCGCAAGAGTTATATCCAATATGCCCGTTCATACATTAATCATCGACCTTGCTTCAAAACCAGGGGGGACGGATTTTCGTTACGCTGAAAAAAGGGGAATTAAAGCGCTGTTGGCACCGAGCCTACCGGGTATAGTTGCCCCGAAAACGGCTGGTCAGATATTAGCAAATGCACTGGGACTATTGATTCAAGGCGAGTTTATGAAAAGGAAGGGGAAAAAACTATGAGTCTCCAAGGGAAACGGATCGGATTCGGATTAACAGGATCACATTGCACATATGATGAAGTATTTCCTGAAATAGAAAAACTTGTAAATGAAGGGGCGGAAGTCATTCCAATCGTAACATCGACTGTACAGAACACGGAAACACGTTTTGGAAAGGGCGAGGACTGGATCGAAAGGATTGAAACATTGACGGGGAATCATGTCGTTGATACAATCGTCAAAGCAGAGCCATTAGGGCCTAGATTGCCACTTGATTGCATGGTAATCGCTCCTTTAACGGGTAACTCAATGAGTAAAATGGCAAATGCTCTTACCGATTCGCCTGTACTTATGGCTGCAAAAGCGACGATGAGAAATCACCGTCCAGTTGTGGTCGCTATATCAACGAATGATGCACTTGGGTTAAATGGTGTCAATCTAATGAGGCTGATGGCAGCAAAAGATATTTATTTTGTTCCATATGGCCAGGATAATCCAATAGGCAAGCCAAGTTCCATGGTTGCAAGGATGAGTATGATAAGGGATACGATCGTTGCGGCACTGGAAAGGGAACAGGTTCAACCGGTCATCGTCGAAAGGTTCAAGGATGATATAGACTAAAACAAGTTTTCAGGCACGCTCCCGCTTTCACATATATGCATAATTTTGTAGTGTAAAGTTATAAAAAACCACTCCACTACCAGAATATTTTGTTAAAGTCCGACCCTTTGGAATGTTAATGTGATAAAATAAATGATATTCTGAACAAGAAGAGTAAATCCAACTATAAACTAATTTTAAGAGATAGAAAAGGAGTATGTATAAATGACTGAGACACAGGGATTGCGTATTGCAGTTGTGGGAGCAACTGGAGCAGTAGGACAACAAATGATTTCAACACTCGAACAAAGGGACTTACCGATTAAGAAAATCATCTTTTTATCATCGGCTCGTTCCGCTGGAATCAAACTTAAGTTTAAGGGCGAAGAAATCGAAGTGCAGGAAGCAAAACCTGAAAGCTTTGAAGGCATCGATATCGCATTATTCAGTGCTGGAGGAAGCGTGTCTAAGGAATTGGCTCCAGAAGCAGTGAAACGCGGAGCAATAGTAGTGGATAACACCAGCGCGTTCCGCATGGATGAAAATGTGCCGCTAGTCGTGCCTGAAGTAAACGCTGAAGACTTGAAACTGCATAATGGGATCATTGCGAACCCGAATTGTTCAACTATCCAAATGGTTGTGGCATTAGAACCTATCCGCCAGACATACGGATTATCAAAAGTTGTCGTCTCTACCTATCAGGCTGTTTCGGGTGCAGGGGCTGCAGCGATAAATGAATTAAAAGAACAAGCTCGCAACTTGCTTGATGAAAAAGAAATAGATCCGAAAATTTTACCGGTGAAGGGGGACGAAAAGCATTATCAAATCGCTTTTAACGTCATTCCCCAAATCGATAAATTCCAAGAAAATGGTTACACATTCGAAGAGATGAAAATGATCAATGAAACAAAGAAAATCATGCATATGCATGACCTTCCAGTAGCTGCAACATGCGTAAGGCTTCCTGTTGTAACAGGTCATTCAGAATCTGTTTACATTGAAGTTGAAAAAGAAGGCGTAGCGGCTTCTCAAATCAAAGATTTAATGAGGATGGCGCCTGGAATAGTGTTAGAAGATGAACCGGAACAACAAATTTACCCAACGCCTGCTTCATCCGTCGGCAAGAATGATGTATTCGTCGGTCGGATCCGCAAAGATTTGGATGAAGATAAAGGCTTCCATTTATGGGTGGTTTCCGATAATCTATTAAAAGGAGCAGCTTGGAATTCTGTTCAAATTGCTGAAAGCCTTTTGAAATTAGGTTTAGTTACAGTTAAGGATTAATTTATTCTTAACGAACTTGAAAATTAATTTCCTAGAGGATAGAGAGTTTTTGTCAGCTTCCCTAATCGGGAAGCTGGCTTATATTTGGGGTGCATATTATGAAAATTATCGTCCAGAAATACGGTGGGACATCCGTTCGTGATGAGAAAAGCCGTTCATTTGCAAAAGGGCATATTGAAAATGCGATCAAAGAAGGGTATAAAGTGGTGGTTGTGGTTTCAGCAATGGGAAGAAAAGGCGATCCCTATGCAACGGATACCTTACTTTCTTTAGTAAATGGAGCAAAAGCCAGCCTTTCAAAACGAGAACAGGATTTACTTATGTCAGTAGGGGAAACGATATCTTCTGTCGTGTTTACGAACATGCTGTTGGAACACGGTATTGAAGCCGTCGCCTATACTGGAGCTCAAGCGGGGTTCTTGACGAATTCCGACTATTCCAGTGCGAAAATAATCGAAATGAAATGTGACCGTCTCATGAAGGAACTGGAATTGAAGGATGTTGTCGTTGTAGCAGGATTCCAGGGAGCAGCTAAAAATGGGGATATCACCACCATTGGCCGTGGTGGAAGTGACACTTCAGCTGCTGCATTAGGTGCTGCTTTGCAAGCTGAGCGGGTCGATATTTATACGGATGTGGAAGGAATCATGACGGCAGATCCACGTATTGCCGATCAAGCTCGTCCATTATCAATCGTTTCATATACGGAAGTTTGCAATATGGCATATCAAGGGGCTAAAGTGATTCATCCGCGAGCTGTTGAAATTGCCATGCAGGCCAAAGTCCCGATTCGGATAAGGTCAACATACAGCGAAGGTTTGGGAACACTTGTTACAAGTGTGAACAAGGAAAGCCAGGGTAGTGACATACGTGAAAGGCTTGTAACCGGGATTGCCCATGTTCCAAAAATCACTCAAATCAAGGTGCGTGCAAAAAAAGATCAATACAATCTACAAGCAGAAGTTTTTAAAGCAATGGCCAATGCCTCCATTTCAGTGGATTTTATAAATATTTATCCAAGTGGCGTGGTTTATACAGTTTCGGAAGAGATGACAGAACTGGCCCTCTCAATTTTGGCCGAGCTTGGTCATGAACCGGTCATTGAACGAAATTGTGCCAAAGTTTCCGTAGTCGGTGCAGGCATCAACGGAGTGCCAGGCGTTGCAGCGAAGATTGTCACAGCGCTTTCCGAGAAGGAAATTGCCATACTTCAGTCTGCAGACAGCCATACGACTATTTGGGTACTCGTAAAAGAAGAAGATTTAATTGAAGCTGTTAATTCACTGCACGATGCATTTCAACTGCATGAAGTCCACTAATCATGGTTTTTTAATAAATAAAGGTTTTAAAAAATAAAGAGGTGTTAGATGATGATATTTGGTAGAGTATCAACCGCAATGGTCACCCCTTTTGATAGCAAGGGAAATGTAGATTTTCAAAAGACGACTACATTGGTTAATTACTTATTGACGAATGGAACGGATTCACTTGTGCTATCGGGAACAACAGGGGAATCTCCAACTTTATCTTCGGAGGAGAAAATCGCATTATTGCGTCATGTTTCTAAGGTGGTTGAAAAACGTGTGCCCATCATCATGGGTACAGGGAGCAACAATACGTATGCTTCCATCGAGTTGACAAAAAAAGCAGAACAAAATGGCGCCGATGCAATTATGCTGGTGGCCCCGTATTATAGTAAAACGAATCAAGAAGGTCTGTACCAGCATTTTAAAGCTATTGCAGCCAGCACCACTCTCCCTGTAATGATATATAATATCCCTGGGCGTGCTTCGGTTAACATTGAACCGGAAACGATCATCCGCCTTGCACAAATTCCTAATATCGTAGCCGTGAAGGAAGCAAGCGGGGATTTAAACGCTATGTCTCAAATCATAGCAGGAACGGATGATGATTTTGCATTATACAGTGGAGACGACGCTTTAACACTCCCTGTACTAGCGATTGGTGGTGTGGGTGTAGTTTCGGTTGCTTCACATATTGCTGGTAATGAGCTGCAGAAAATAGTGGAGGCTTTCATCAGTGGTAACCTGAAAGAGGCGGCTCAGCTGCATCAGGAACTGTTACCGCTTATTAAAGGTTTGTTTGCAGCGCCAAGCCCGGCACCTGTCAAAACAGCTCTTCAGTTATATGGAATAGACGTTGGATCGGTCAGACTTCCAATCGTGCCATTGACGGAGCAGGAGCGCCTTGCCTTAACTTCGATATTAAAAAAATAAAAATACACGGAACAAGCTGATCGTTGAAGATTGGCTTGTTTTTACATAAAGATGTATTTGAAATAGGATATATTTTTGTGGTTTCCTCCAAAATTCGATCGAAAGAGGATAAAACCATTCGAATAGTACATGGGATGAATGTCCCATACATACATGCAAAGTTTTATTAATGAATAAAAGAAAAAGTCCCTCTGAAAATGGTAAGTGTTGTCATGTTTTTTGAACATCAGTTATAATGAAATCATTGGGAAATTATGAACGGGATTTTTTAAGGAGGATATTCGATTGGGTAAAGATAAAAATAATGGGATAAAAGTCATTTCTCTTGGAGGACAAGGGGAACTTGGTAAAAATATGTACGTCGTTGAGGTGAATGATGACATCTATCTTCTTGATGCAGGGTTAATGCTGCCAGAAGAGGAAATGCTGGGAATCGATGCGGTTATTCCTGATATATCATATTTGATGGATAATAAGGAACGGGTGCAGGGGATATTCATTACACATGGTCATGAAGACCATATGGGAGCTCTTGCTTATGTTTTGAAATACTTACCGGTTCCTGTTTATGGAACAAAGCTTACACTTGCTTTAATCAAAACCAAATTAAAGGAAGATGGCTTTAACGGCAGGGCAACATTTACTGAAATCGATTCCGAGTCTCTTTTAAGTTTCCCTCAAGCAGCCGTGTCTTTTTTCCGGACTAACCATAGTATCCCTGATTCTGTCGGAGTCGTGATCCACACGCGTGAAGGTGCAATCGTATATACAGGGGATTTCAAATTTGACCAAGCTGCGACCGGTCTTTATAAACCCGAAATCGGTAAAATGGCTAGTATAGGTGAAGAAGGTGTCCTATGCTTGCTTTCGGATAGTACGGGTGCTGAGAGGCCAGGTTACACGCCATCAGAAGCAGTTGTGGCCAGAGATATTACAGAGGCTTTCCTTGCTGCCTCCGGAAGGATTATCGTTGCGTGCTTCGCTTCTAACATCAACCGGATTCAGCATGTCTTCAATGCAGCGTCTGCAAGTCGCAGGAAAGTTGCAGTGGTAGGAAAAAGTCTGCAACGCGTTTATGAAACAGCCTTGAATCTTGGCTACCTGAAGGTCGAAGAAGAGCTGATCATCCCAATTAATGAAATTAGCCAGTATGACGACCGTGAAATCGTCGTGTTATCGACAGGTCATCAGGGGGAGCCAATTGCAGCCCTTCAAAAAATGGCAAAACAGACTCATAAGCAGGTAACGATCAAAAAGGGAGACACAGTTCTAATCAGTGCATCACCACTTCAGGGCGGCGAACTTATCTTATCAAAAACCGTCGATTTGCTGTACAGGGTAGGTGCGGAAGTGGTATCTGCTAATAAATATAAAGTGCATGTAACGGGGCACGGCAGCCAGGAAGAACTGAAAATGATGATCAATTTGATGAATCCTAAATTCTTTATCCCAGTACATGGGGAATACCGCCAATTATATGCCCATCAAAAAGTTGGGATTGCCGCGGGGATTAAACGGGAAAACATCATAATTGCCGAAAAAGGTGATGTCATCGAACTAAAGGGCAATAAAATGGGTCTATCCGGCAAAGTTTCTGCAGGAAATATCTTGATAGATGGCAGTGGTGTTGGAGATGTTGGTAATATCGTTCTTCGTGATCGTCGCTTGTTATCCCAGGATGGCATTTTGATTGTAGTCGTCACATTGAACCGTCAGGATAAAAGCATTGCAGCAGGACCTGAAATCATTACAAGGGGATTCGTTTATGTACGCGAATCAGAAAAAATGATTGGGGAAGCAACTGAAATAGTAAGTGAAATCGTGAAAAAAAATGGATCGCGCCAACCCTTCGATTGGTCCACTTTGAAGCAGGAAATGCGTGATGCATTGAACCAATTCTTCTATGAAAAAACGAAACGCCGTCCAATGATTTTACCAATCATCATGGAATATTAAGTAAAGAACCCCTGATTCGTCAGGGGTTCTTTTTTTTCGATTCAAACCTCTTATATCTTGAAGAATGAAGTCCGAGACTCGAGACATAATAAAGCTATAGGCTAAGAAGAAAGGGGTTGGCATAGTGGATAATGCACCATTACCAAATGAAAACGAAGGCCGGCAGGAAGGTAAGAATTCAACTTTAGTCGAAAAGATCCAGCAGCTGGGGGCTACTAATGTCCCGCAACTATCTCAGGACTCAAAAATCCATTGCTTAACAATCATTGGACAAATTGAAGGACATATGCAGCTGCCGCCTCAAAATAAAACGACCAAATATGAACATGTTATTCCACAAATTGTGGCAATTGAACAAAATCCCAATATTGAGGGGCTTCTTGTCATTTTAAATACAGTTGGAGGAGATGTCGAAGCGGGGCTGGCCATCGCAGAGATGCTGGCTTCACTGTCCAAGCCGTCTGTCTCGATTGTGCTTGGGGGAGGTCATTCAATCGGTGTCCCGATTGCAGTTTCGTGTGATCATTCCTATATAGCAGAAACAGCAACGATGACGATTCATCCCATTCGTTTGACAGGTCTAGTCATTGGCGTGCCTCAAACCTTTGAATACTTGGATAAAATGCAGGAAAGAGTCATTAAGTTTGTTACGCGGCATTCCAATGTTACGGAAGAAAGTTTTAAGGATTTAATGTTTGCTAAAGGAAATTTAACCCGTGATATAGGCACGAATGTAATCGGGGCCGAGGCAGTTGAAATAGGTATGATCGATGATGTAGGAGGAGTGGGCCAGGCCATGAGAAAACTAAATAGCTTCATGGATGAAAGAAGGCCAAAAATAGCTGGGGAAGGGGAGGGGCTTCTGCAATGACGCTTTATACGATCGTTCCTGACGATGTCATTTTCCCTCATCACCATGAAAAGACGGCAAACTTAATAGAAATGATTTATAATGGTGTACATGTTATGGTTGAACATGACGGTGGACGCACGTTTCGCATTGATCGAATTGTGAGCACGGATCCAGAAGATTATATGAATGTACACATTCAGCCGGGAGCTGTCATCAATGTGTTCGAACATATGAGTACCTAGTAAAAACGACTAACTGAGGTAAATTATGATATACTGGAATGAAAATCAGCAGCCGCTTGGCTGCTTTATTCATTATACTGGCAAATTGTCAGCCTTAAGAAGAAATGGTACATATATCAAGGACAGGGACATATTTATTTGGTATAATCAATAAGCGAACGTTTGTTTCGTGAAGGGAAATCATGTTGTGATGTTGAATAGGAAAGTTAGAATAGTTTCATGAAGAATCAGGTGATATTATGGCAAAGAAGAAACGCAGAAAAAAGAAAAGTACAGAGAAGTTAAAAATAACGCTTAAATATGAATTGATCGGCCTCACTTTAATAGGGTTGGCCATCATTGCCATTGCCAAGCTAGGAGCAGTTGGAAAAGGGACGGTCTTTTTAATCCGCTTCTTCATGGGGGAATGGTATATCCTCTTTTTGTTGGGAGCGATTGCAGCTGGGTTCTATTTGATGATAAGGAGGGAGGTCCCTTTCCTGTTGAAACGGCAATTCATCGGGATGTACTTCCTTGTCGCGAGCATGCTCTTACTAAGTCATGTGACGCTGTTTAACATGCTTGCAGATGGGGGCCCGTTTACGAAGCCCAGCGTCATTTCGAATACATGGGAACTATTTTGGATGGAAGTGACCGGCAAGGCCAGCACAAAGGACCTCGGGGGCGGTATGATTGGAGCGATATTATTCGCTTCCTCATACTTTTTATTCGACGAAGCTGGATCGAAAATCATCTCATTCCTTTTTATCATTGTAGGTGCTGTATTATTGACCGGGAAAACTTTAGGTGAAGCCCTCGGGAAGTTTTTCATGAGTCTTGGCGGTTTTTTCAGTAAGCAATGGTCTGAATTCAGTGTTGATATGAAAACGTGGAATGAAGACAAAAAAGAAAAGAAAAAAAAACCCGTAAAAAAGAAGAAACGAGAAAAAGATCCGGAGGAAGAAACGGATCAGCCCCTTCATCAAGAAGAGGAGACACAGCAAATGGCGACGGAACGGATCATTTCCAGCTTTGCTGATAAAGCCTATAGCGACGAAACTGAAGTAATTCCGGTTGCGACGGAACCTGCAGCTGAAACTGCAGAAGAGCAGGAAGATGCCGTTCCGCCTATGAATTTTACTGAAGTGGAAAATAAAGAATATCTTTTACCGCCGCTTTCATTATTATTACAGCCCAAAAAAACGGACCAAAGCGGAGAGTACCAATTGATCCATGAAAATGCGGCAAAGCTTGAACGGACATTTCATAGCTTTGGAGTGAAAGCGAGGGTCACTCAAGTGCATTTAGGCCCAGCCGTAACCAAATATGAAGTGCATCCGGATGTAGGGGTGAAGGTAAGTAAGATTGTCAGCCTTTCCGATGACTTAGCCCTTGCACTGGCCGCGAAGGATATTAGGATCGAAGCGCCGATTCCCGGTAAATCGGCTATAGGAATTGAAGTTCCTAACTCCGAAGTGGCGATGGTGTCATTAAGGGAAGTGTTGGAGGCCAAAGAAGTTGACAAGCCTGATGCAAAACTGCAAATAGGCCTAGGGCGGAATATTTCTGGTGAAGCGGTTAAGGCGGAGCTCAATAAAATGCCGCATTTACTAGTAGCCGGAGCTACGGGCAGCGGAAAATCCGTTTGTATCAACGGAATTATCACGAGTATCTTGATGAGGGCAAAACCGCATGAAGTGAAAATGATGATGATCGATCCAAAAATGGTGGAGCTTAATGTCTATAATGGAATTCCCCACTTACTCGCGCCTGTAGTGACAAATCCAAAGAAAGCTGCACAGGCCTTGCAAAAAGTAGTTAGTGAAATGGAAAGGCGCTATGAGCTATTTTCACATTCTGGTACGCGTAATATTGAAGGTTACAACGATTATATTAACCGATATAACATTGAAGAAGATGCAAAGCAACCGCTCCTGCCCTATATCGTAGTCATTGTCGATGAGCTGGCAGATTTGATGATGGTCGCCTCGAATGATGTTGAGGATGCCATAACACGGCTTGCGCAAATGGCAAGGGCTGCAGGCATCCATTTGATAATAGCCACTCAGCGGCCTTCCGTAGATGTTATTACAGGGGTCATTAAAGCGAACATCCCATCTCGGATTGCTTTTAGTGTCTCATCAATGACCGATTCGAGAACGATCCTGGACATGGGCGGTGCCGAAAAACTGTTAGGGCGGGGTGACATGCTCTTCCTGCCTGCAGGAGCTTCTAAACCCGTTCGCGTCCAAGGGGCCTTTTTATCCGACAATGAAGTCGAGGAAGTTGTCACATATGTCATTTCACAACAAAAAGCCCAATATAACGAAGAGATGATACCTGATGAAATTGCAGAAACTTCAAATGGTGAAGTCGAAGATAGTTTATACGGGGATGCCGTGTCCTTGATCATAGAAATGCAGACCGCATCCGTTTCCATGCTGCAGCGCCGTTTCCGGATTGGCTACACGCGGGCAGCAAGATTGATTGATGAAATGGAAACGAGGGGAATTGTCGGGCCATATGAAGGCAGTAAGCCACGAAATGTATTGGTCACTAAAGATGAACAGGATGAAGCGCATTTATCATAGGAAAAAAACCGGGCGGCTGCCCGGTTTTTTAATTCTTCATCGCCTCATCTAAATGTTTAAGACAGAAGTCGGAAATCATCGCTTCTTCATCTTCCTCTAAATCGAATTCGAGTGCGGCTTCGTTCCCTTTTTCAAAAATATCATATTTAATCAGCTTGCCTATTTGTTCTTCCACTACAAAAAGTACCCGGATATATAAACCATTTTCCGAAAAGAGCTCATCCTCTTCCGGCACTTCAATATCCAAGAACAACTCGTAACGCTCCCCGGTTAAAATTCCGAATGGATCATTCAATTTTTCAATCGTGTATTCTGTAATCTTTAACATCATGTGTACATCCCTTCAAAGAAGATAAATCTTATTATACAGGAAAACGGTGCCTTGAAAAGAAAGCTGGCTGCATTCATCTTGCATTTTCAAAAAAAAAAAAATATCTGATTTAGGAGAATAATCGTACAACTTTCGCGGCCATCCCTAGACGGAAAGACATAGAGGAGGGTAATTTATCCTAAATTCTTTTAAAGTAAATAGTAAAACACTATTTATTTATATCAAAAAAAATGTTATATTATTTTCGATTAGTAGGAATGATTCAACATCAGAGGTCTGATGTCTTAAGAAATTAGCTGGGGGAAACTGTATGTCAATAAAATCAGATAGTCGACATTTATATTTGCAGGTCATTGATTACCTGAAGCAGGATATTGAAGCAGGAGTCTATCAGGAAAATGAAAAATTCCCTTCAGAATTCGATCTTGCAAAAAAATTGGGAGTGAGTAGGGCGACACTTCGAGAAGCGCTGCGAATTTTAGAAGAAGAAAACGTCATCATTCGCCGCCATGGAGTTGGGACCTTTGTCAATCCAAAACCTCGCTTCACTTCAGGTATCGAGCAATTAAAAAGTGTCACGAACATGATTGAAGAGGCAGGAATGAAGCCGGGTACGATTTTCTTAAGCTCGACGACCCAAGAAGCTACAGAAGAGGATATACAAAGGTTTTCTTGTTCACCAGATGAACGCATCGTCATCATTGAACGTGTAAGGACAGCGAATGGCGAACCAGTTGTCTACTGTGTTGACAAAATTCCTGAATCAATACTATCAGAAAATTTTGACCGTAATGATGAGTCTCTTTTTGATATTTTGGAAAGAGATGCGAATCGAAAAATTACGCATGCCGTAGCAGAGATTGAGCCTATTGGATATCATGAGAAGGTTTCTCCTATCCTTAAATGTTCGCCAGAAGCCGCACTCCTCGTTCTAAAGCAGATGCATCTGGATGATTGGGACCAGCCTATCCTGTATTCTGTTAACTACTTTAAAGCCAATATGTTCAGTTTTCATGTCCTTCGTAAACGTGTGTAGTCCTTTTAGTCTGCATACGGTGAATGCAAGCGTTTGTTCGATTCCTTAAAAGTCGGTCAAGCGCTTGCAAAAAAATTTTAAAGAGAAGTGAAAACGCCAACATGAATGACTTTTCAGAACATTCCTGCTCAAAAAACTATGTATTTTAGGGGGATAAAAATTTGAAAAAGCGCAAATTAGGCCTAGCTCTTTCACTTGTTCTTGCAGCTGGAACGCTACTAGGAGCATGTGGTAATTCAGAGAATGATGATAAAAAATCTTCAAATGGAAAAGACAAAAAAGATAACTTCACAGTATCGATGGTAACCGATATTGGTGGTATCGATGACAAATCCTTCAACCAATCTGCTTGGGAAGGCCTTCAGGCGTTTGGAAAAGACAATGGATTGGAAAAAGGAAAAGACGGCTATAATTACCTTCAGTCAAAATCAGATTCCGAGTATACGACGAACCTAAATACTCTTGTTAAAGAAGATTACAATCTTATCTACGCTATCGGCTATGCATTAGCCGAATCTGTTGATGAAGTAGCAACACAGCGTCCTAAATCTCATTTTGCGATCGTTGATAGTGTTGTTAAACAAGATAACGTAGCAAGCATCGTTTTTAAAGAACAGCAAGGTTCATTCCTAGTAGGTGTTATTGCTGGCTTGCAGACAAAATCGGATAAAGTTGGCTTCATCGGTGGTGTGGATTCTAAACTAATTAAGAAATTTGAAGTAGGCTTTAAAGCTGGTGTTCTCTCTGTTAATCCTAATGCAAAAATTACAGCACAATATGCAGGATCGTTTGGTGATGCGGCAAAAGGACAACAAATGGCCAACAACATGTATTCTTCAGGAATTGATATCATTTACCAAGCAGCTGGCGGAACTGGAAACGGCGTCTTCACATCTGCTAAGGAATTGAAGAAAAAAGATCCTAAAAAAGACATTTGGGTTATCGGGGTAGACCGTGACCAAAAAGAAGAAGGCGCATTGAAAGTCAATGGCAAGGACTACAATGTCACTTTGACTTCCATGGTAAAACGAGTGGATGTAGCAGTACAAGATTTAGCGAAAAAGACAAAAGAGGGTAACTTCCCTGGTGGAGAAACCATTGAATATGGTCTTGAAGAAAACGGAATCATGATTTCAAAATCTCAAGAAAATGTAACCAAGGAATCATTAAAAGCGGTTGAAGAATATGTTGAAAAAATTAAATCTGGTGAACAAAAAACTCCTGGAACAGAAAAAGAGTTGAAGGAATTAGGATTTAAATAATTCAAGCATAACATGATAAGGAGAGAAGAAGGCCTGTCAAAGGCCTTCAAATCCTTTTCATACTGAAAAAAAGCCGAATGAAAGACTATGAAAAAGTTTGTAGTTTTTCATTTGGTTTTTTATAAAAGAAAACCAATTAATGAGAACTATTAGGAATTTATCATATCTCCTAGTTAGGTATCAGAATCCTCATTTCTATAGGAGTTGATTATACGTGGAACATGTAATTGAGATGCTTAATATACGCAAAGAATTTCCTGGTATTATTGCAAATGATAATATAACCCTTCAAGTGAAAAAAGGGGAAATTCACGCATTGCTAGGTGAAAATGGAGCTGGTAAATCCACGCTCATGAATGTGCTTTTCGGATTATATCAACCAGAACAGGGAGAAATCCGAGTAAATGAGCAGATTGTTCAGATTACAAGTCCGAATGTTGCCAATGACCTCGGAATTGGGATGGTGCATCAGCATTTTATGCTGGTTGATCCATTTACAGTTACCGAAAATATCATTCTAGGAAAAGAACCATCGAAATATGGAAAAGTTAATGTAAAAGGAGCGAGTGAAGAGGTAAGGGAACTTTCTGAACGATATCATTTAAGCGTAGATCCAGATGCGAAAATTGCGGATATATCGGTGGGGATGCAACAAAGAGTAGAGATTTTGAAAACCTTGTACCGTGGTGCTGAAATTCTGATTTTTGATGAACCTACTGCGGTTTTGACACCCCAGGAAATAAAAGAGTTAATAACAATTATGAAAGCTCTTATTAAAGAAGGAAAGTCGATTATCCTGATTACACATAAGTTAAAAGAAATTATGGAAGTTTGCGACCGAGTCACGGTTATTAGAAAAGGTAAAGGTATAGGTACAGTGAACGTAAAGGATACAAATCCTGATGAACTAGCCAGTTTAATGGTTGGACGGGATGTGGTTTTTAAAACAGATAAATCGGTAGCAATTCCGCAAGAAGTCGTTTTAGAAGTGAAGAATCTGGAAGTGAAGGATTCCCGTGGTGTATCAGCCGTTCATAACCTTGACCTATCAGTTCGTGCCGGTGAAATTATCGGTATTGCCGGAGTGGATGGGAACGGACAATCTGAACTTATCGAAGCACTTACGGGATTGAAGAAAGTAGCTTCAGGTACTATAACATTAAACGGAAAACAAATACAAAATATGAAACCGCGTAAAATCACCGAATCTGGAGTAGGACATATACCTGAAGACCGTCATAAACATGGTCTTGTCCTTGATTTCAGCATTGGGGAAAATATCGTGCTACAAACTTATTATCAAGAGCCTTTTTCAACGGGAGGCATTTTACATTCGAAGAAAATATTCGAAAAAGCTCGTACTATCATAAAAGAATATGATGTCAGGACCCCTAATGAATATACACCGGCACGGGCACTATCAGGCGGTAATCAGCAAAAGGCAATTATCGGGCGTGAAGTCGACCGGAATCCTGATTTACTAATTGCAGCACAGCCCACACGTGGATTGGATGTTGGTGCAATCGAGTTCATCCATCGTCGATTGATTGAACAGCGTGATGCGGGGAAAGCTGTACTTCTCATATCTTTTGAATTAGATGAAATAATGAATGTCAGTGATCGAATCGCTGTTATTTATGAAGGGGAAATCGTTGCAATAGTTGATCCTAAAGAAACAACAGAACAGGAATTGGGATTATTAATGGCTGGAAGTAAGCGTTCGGAAGCAGGTGAAAGAGAGAATGTCTAAATATTTTTATAAGTTAACGAGTCCATTATTTGCTGTCATACTCGGATTGCTCGCCGGTGCCATTATCATGTTGGTCAGTGGGTATAATCCGGTTGAAGGTTATGGAGCAATGTTAGCGGGAATCCTAGGTGATTCCTACTATGCTGGAGAAACCTTAAGGACGATCATTCCTTATATTCTTGCTGGTTTAGCCGTTGCCTTCGCCTTTAGGACAGGACTGTTCAATATTGGAGTAGAGGGTCAATTAATTGTAGGTTGGCTTGCAGCGGTTTGGGTTGGTGTAGCTTTTGATCTTCCTAAGATCATTCACTTACCATTAGCAGTACTTGCTGGTGCTGCAGCTGGGTCTCTATGGGCTTTTATTCCTGGGTATTTGAAAGCTAAATTCCGTGTGCACGAAGTAATTGTATCCATCATGCTTAATTACACTGCTTTATATGTAACGAATTATTTAATTCAAAATGTTATTTCTGATAACCAGGACAAAACTGAACGGATTGCTGAAACAGCTTCTCTTCGTTCTCCATTTTTTGAGAGTTTAACAGACTTCTCCCGTCTTCACTGGGGAATCTTTATAGCGATCATTTGTGTATTTATCATGTGGTTCATCCTGGAAAAAACAAAAACCGGTTTTGAATTAAAAGCTGTTGGGTTTAATCAACAGGCTTCGGAATATTCGGGTATGAGCGTAAACAAAAATATTATTCTATCTATGGTCATTTCTGGTGCGTTTGCAGGACTTGCTGGAGCTATGGAAGGCTTAGGCACTTTCGGCTATGCAGCCATTAAAGGTGGATTCACGGGAATCGGCTTTGACGGGATTGCGGTCGCCTTACTAGGAGGCAACTCAGCGATTGGGGTCGTGTTAGCTGCTTTCTTGTTCGGTGGTCTTAAAGCAGGGGCAATCAATATGCCATTGGAGACCGGGATTCCAAGTGAAATTGTTGATATTGTCATAGCATTAATCATATTCTTTGTTGCATCAAGTTATTTTATTCGTTGGATTGTGCAACGCTTTAAGAAGGGGGCGAAATAAGTGGACTTTTATCAAGTGTTACAAATCATCATTCCGTCCATGATTGCTTATGCTGCCCCGCTGATTTTCACTGCGCTTGGTGGTGTGTTTTCTGAACGGTCTGGTGTTATCAATATAGGGTTAGAAGGGTTAATGGTAATTGGGGCTTTCACAGGAATCGTTTTTAACTTGATGTATGCAGATGTTTTTGGAGTTTGGACACCATGGCTATCCGTTGTTGTCGCCATGCTTGCTTCCCTGCTATTTTCAGCTCTTCATGCAGTGGCATCGATAACATTCCGAGCGGACCAAACGGTAAGTGGGGTTGCTATTAACTTACTGGCGGTTGGACTCACATTATTTCTAGTAAAGAAGATTTATGATAAAGGGCAGACGGATATAATTACGGAGACTTTCCCGAGGATAGATATTCCCTTGTTAAGTGATATTCCTTTTATTGGTCCAATCTTCTTCTCAAATGGTTACTATATTGCATATCTTGCCATTATCGTAGCAATTATCGTTTGGTATATCATTTTTAAAACTCCATTCGGACTTCGTCTCCGGGCTGTAGGGGAACATCCGATGGCTTCGGATACAATGGGCGTAAATGTAACGAAGATCCGTTATCAGGCTGTTCTTCTTTCAGGAGCTTTTGCTGGTATCGGAGGAGCAATCCACGCGACTTTATTTGCGAATGATTTCAGTCATACGACAATAAATGGGCAAGGTTTCATGGCCATTGCCGCAATGATCTTTGGTAAATGGAATCCACTTGGGGCCATGGGAGCTGCTTTATTCTTTGGTTTGGCACAAAGTTTAAGCATTGTCGGATCCAGTCTGCCATTCATAAAAGATATACCATCCGTTTTCTTATTAATTATGCCATATGTTCTGACGATCATTGCACTAACAGGTTTCATTGGACGTGCAGATGCTCCGAAAGCATCCGGACAGCCATACATCAAAGGGAAAAGATAAGTTATCTTAACCGGTCAGCAAACTGTGCTGGCCGGTTTTTTCGTGCGCCCGGCATGGGTGCAATCTATAGGGTGAAAGTCCCGAATCATGAAGGCAGTAGTAGTGGTAAGCTTAATGCAAGGGTGTCCACGGTGACGTGGAATCTGAAGGAAGCAAGCGGCAAACCTCCGGTCTGAGGAACACGAACTTCATATAAGGCTAGGTATCATTGGATGAGTTTGCGAAACAAAACAAAGTCCTTACTGCCGAAGGTGGTACAGAGTAAATGAAGCAGATAGATGGAGGGAAAGATTGCACTCTTACCCGGGGAGGTCTGATGACAGCGGAGGTCTGATGACAGC